>JAYEHE010000086.1:0-4709 GCA_034659415.1 Candidatus Zixiibacteriota bacterium
CTCTGCAATTCCACTCGGTTAACTTTAACGCCCCATTTATCAGTTGCATTATCGAGTACATCACGCAATTGACCGTTGATTTCATCACGTGATGTCAAACAGGCATCAAGCTCCAGTTCACCAAACACATTTCTCAAATTAGTCTGAGCCAATTTGGTTGCCGCCATAATGTAATTGGAAATTTCATAGCGTGTACGTACTGGATCTGTAACCTGACAAAATATAACTGCATCAACCTCAACACTGACATTGTCATGAGTGATTACAGATTGTGGAGGAACATCAAGCACTTTTTCTCTCATGTCAACTTTATACATGGCATCAAAAAAAGGTAAAATCAGATTCAAGCCAGGGTCAAGCGTTCTCTGATACTTTCCCAGTCGTTCTACCAACCCTCTTTCGTGTGGATGGACAATCCTGATTGACAGTGCAACGATAATAAAAGCAAAGGCTACCGCTACTGCTAAAAATATAATAACCATATTCATAATCTTATCCTTTCATTTCTATCTTTTTGACATACAGTTTAGTTCCTGTTACAGATACTACTTCAACCTTTTCATTCTCAACTATTTTTTCTTCACAACCAGCAATCCACACTTCGCCTTCAATGCGAATTTGCCCGCCTAAATCGGGGTCAATTGTTTTTGTCACTAAACCAATTTTCCCTATTAAGGCATCAACGTTTGATTTGAGAGAGTCTTCGGTTGAAATTTTTTTTGCAAATTTTCTCATCATCGGTAACAGCACAATCGAAACAACAACGAATATGCCTATTTGAGCATAATATGATTCTGGAAAAAAAAAGCTGTACAAACCGCCGCCAACCGATCCGGCAACAAAACAGACAAAAATTAATGTCGGTGTCGCAAGTTCGATAATCAAAAATATCACGGCCGCCACTAACCAAATCCAAACTATGTTTTCCATAAATAACTCCCTTGAAAGACCAATCTGATGACTGGTTCTAAAATCTATTACTTGACTATCAGGAAAATATTCATAACTATTTAAATGAAAGCTTGTAACTCAAACAACGTCAACAAAATTTGCTAAAGATATTTAAGGGAATTTCATGGAACAATATATTCGTTTTGCCGAAGTTTATGATTTGATGGGAGCAGATAAACACTCTATCAAAATGACAAAATACTGTTTTGATATATTTGATAAATTTAATATTTCTCCAACAACCGGTCTTGATGTTTGCTGTGGGACCGGTACGGCAATATTGAAATTCTCTGAGATGGGGATTAAAATGTCCGGATTGGATAAAAGCCCCTATATGCTGGCATCAGCGGCTAAAAAACTCAAAGGTAAAAAAATTAAACTATATCAAAAAAGCCTGCCCAAATTTAAGATATTACAAACCAAGAATTCAAAAAAAATACAGCAGTTTGATTTAATAACATCCTTTTTTGATTCACTTAATTATCTTCTAAGCGAACGGGAACTGAAAACTGCCTTTAAATCTATCTATCAGCATCTTGTACCTGGTGGATGGTTTATTTTTGATATGAACACTCCGGAAGCATTAAAATATTTATGGGATGGCAATGTTTATGCTGATACCAAAAGTGATATAGCCTGGATATGGAAAAACGAATATATTCCTAAAGAAAAAACAGCATACTGCCATGCGACTTTCTTTTTGAAAAGAGGGAAAGATTACAAACGGTTTTTTGAATTGCATAAAGAAAAAGGTTATGCAAACGGTACTATAAAAAAGATGCTTCGTGAAACAGGATTCCAAATTAAAGGTTATTACCGTTGTCATACATTTGATAAAGTTGACCGTGACACAAACAGGTTTTGTGCAGTGGTTAGAAAAAACTGATTTGCAACTATGGTAAAAACTTGTATGGAAATCCGCCAAGGCGGACTACTCTATTATTATTTTTAATTTGTAGATAGCAAGGCAAGTCTCTTCGAGATTTTCCCTTACGTACTTTTTTGGTAGCCCACCGCTTGCGGTGGGAAAATATTATTTGTACATTCCCACCGCAAGCGGTGGGGTACCATTGTAAATTTGAGATGAATCAACAATAGCTACACTTGTGGTTCTGCCAATTTTTAATATACTAATTTATATTATAAAAGAAATCAAGTCTCAAGGCATAAAGATGTCGAGAGTACATGCCTCCTGATTTATGCAATATGTTACAGCAAATCCTTTATCACATCATGCAGAGATGCCCTATAATGCAGACCGCCAATCTGAGATTTACGCATAATTTTTGAAAATTGTTCAAACTCTTCTAACTTTACCAAACGAACTTCTCTGATTTCTCTTTTATCGGTAAATTCAAAATTACCTGATAAGTATTTTGCCCGAAAAACAAACGACCGCCATTTTATTGATTGGTTTGTTGTATGAAAATTAACTTCAGTTTGCAATAGAAATTTTTCGAATTCAATTTCACAACCAGTTTCTTCAAGTGCTTCTCGTTTTGCTCCTTCGATTAAACCTTCACCCGGATTCAACCCGCCCGAAGGTGCTCTGAATAATCCGGAGGGATAAAACGGTTTTGCAATAACTATTATTTTATCATCTTTAAAAATATATAATGTAACATCATGGTTCCGGTCATTTTTCTGAGACGACCGAATTACTTGATAATCTTTTTCTGTAATTTTGATATCAAAGCTTTTTAATTTTGGTTGTCCATACTGAGCGATAATGTCGCTAATCATTTTGTCGGTAACAAACATATTAAAAAAGCGGTATAATTTCGTTTTGTAATGGAAGGGTTGTAATTTCCGGACCATCAGGTGTGATTAAAACATCAATCTCTGTTCTAACCCCAAACTCATCCAAATATATACCCGGCTCAATAGAGAAAAGATGTCCCTCCTGAAGAACTCTTTTATCTTCAGTTTCCAAATTATCAATATTTGGTCCGACACCATGAACATCGGTAGTTATTGAATGTCCGGTGCGATGAATAAAATATTCTCCATAACCGGAATCAGCTATAACTTTTCGGCAAGCATCATCAATATCACATCCTAAAATTAAACCTGAATTGAATTTTTCTTTGACAGTAGCAACTGCTTTGTCTCTGGCTTGAGCGGCTATTGCAAATAGTTTGTTATATTTTTCCGGTATTTGCTCTTTGGTGCCGGTAAAACAAACCCAGGTAATATCTGCAAAAACGGAATTTTCATTATCTATTTTTCCCCAGAGATCAATTAGGACCAACTGTTCTTTTTCAATTATAGCAGTTTGCAATTTGGTTGGTTCATAATGCGGATTTCCAGCGTTAGAGTTCACTCCGCAAATTGGGGAATGTTCTGTAACCATATTGTACTCACTTATTTTTTTCAAAATAAACTGAGACACTTCGTATTCAGTCACTGATTTATTTATTGATAATCTCTCTTTGATAAACCCAAAAGCCTTATCTTTAATTTCAAGAATGTTTTTTGCCGCCTGATGATGAAGTTTAATCTGTTCCGGGGTTAGTCTGGCTTGAAATGATGCTACCAAATCAGCTGAAGATACAATCTCTGAACCGGTACTGCGAACCAGTTCGATAGTGCCGGCATCAACCATTCCAAGATAAGGCAGGCGTCCTTTTTCTGTATATTCCATAGCAATTAAAAATTTATCGGTTAAAATTTCTTTTAAATGTTCTTCAAGTTTCAAATATCCTGAATATGTAATAATATCACCCTGTATATTTTCAAATTTATCTCTCTCTATCGCATTAATCAATCCAATTGGTTTTCCTTCTGCAGGTATAAAATAAAATGAACGTCTTGTAACCAACCCTGTCAAATCCAGCATTTTCATTGCGATTTCGTTACGAGCATGGAAATCAGCCATTAACCAACCATCAAGTTTTTTTTCTTTTAATCTATTTTGAATAGAATCAATATTCATATTAATTGTCTTTCTAAAATGTTATGTTATCAAATATATATAGGATATTATAGAAAATCACATATAAATTCAATGAAAAGTGAAAAATAAATTTGAAACTAATAATCTTAAGGTAATTGACAATTTAAATATAAAAGTGTAATTATTGTTTGATGAATAATTTAAAAATAGTATTAACCGGAGCCCCCGGATCAGGAAAAACAATAATTTTAAATAGATTAAAACAGGAAAAATCTTTTTCAGATTTTCTTTTTTTTGATGAAATGGCACGGTTACTTCTTGAGAAAAACCCTGAATATCGAAAAAATTGGCATGATTTTCATCTTCAGATATTTAAAGAACAGTGCAGACAAGAAATAGAAGCGAAAAACAAATCATTTATTACTGACCGTGGTACGCTTGATGCAGTCGCATTTCATTATGAAATAATCAATACTATAAAAACAACTTTTGAAGATGAGTATCGTAGATATACTCATATAATCCATCTGGAATCAACTGCGAATCTGGGTGATAAATATTATAAAACTGATAGAATCAGGACGGAGTCTATAGCAAAAGTCTTGGAAATTGAGAACAATTTAAAAAATATTTGGGGAAACCATCCAGGATACATGTTTATAAAAGCTAATAAAGATTTTGAAAATAAATATAAGAATTTATTAAATTTAATTTTAAAATCTTTTTCAGCTTTTATAAACATGTATCTTGGATGTTTTCCCCAAATATTTATTAAATTGTTCTCAATTTCCAAGACTTTTGCTATAGATTCTTTCCTGATTCTATCAGTTTTATAATATTTATCACCCAGATTCGCAGTTGA
>JAYEHE010000087.1:0-4700 GCA_034659415.1 Candidatus Zixiibacteriota bacterium
CCAGAATAATTTCTTGTCTTATACGCATATCTTTATCACCACCGTATAAGACGGAGGTAATCTCACGACATTTACTGGAATTTTCCGGAATATTAGTGTCTAAAAGATAAAGAGGTATTTGTCCAACATTAACTTTCCATATTT
Source organism: Candidatus Zixiibacteriota bacterium (assembly GCA_034659415.1). Classification (GTDB taxonomy): domain Bacteria; phylum Zixibacteria; class MSB-5A5; order GN15; family FEB-12; genus QNAD01. The sequence continues at coordinate 145 of JAYEHE010000087.1, forward strand.
GAACTTTGACTGGGGCAGCGTCAAGTTCAACCGTAACTTTTATTGGTTCATTGTTCTCATCTTTGACAAGTTGAACCGGCATGTGATACCAATCATTTTCCTCGTATCTCTCCTGTTGCCATCCATCGGTTGACAAAAATTGTCTAAAATAGCCATATCGATATAAAAGACCAACTGCAACCATAGGAATACCCATATCAGAGGCAGATTTTAACGTATCACCTGAAAGTATTCCTAAACCACCGGAATAAACAGGCAAAGAAGTATCCAATCCATATTCGAGTGAAAAGTAGGCAACTTTATGATTGTTGTAGTCATTAAAATTATATTGAAACCACTTTTTGCGATTTAAATAGTCCTGATATTTCGTATGTACTCTATCCAAACTGGCTAAAAAACCATCATCCTCAGCAGCTCTTTGCAAAGTTTCTTGAGGAATTCGTGCCAAAGCTTCAACCGGATTTTGGTGGCAGGTTTCCCACATTTCCGAATCTAAACGGATAAATAGTCTTACCAATTCCCAATTCCATGAATACCATAGATTTTGAGATAACTCTTGAAGCTCCTGAAGTTTTTCAGGTAATTTCGGTAATACAAAAAACTGTCTAACTTTCATTTTTCCTCGAAATGTTTAATTCATCCTTGATGATACTATTTATAACAAATATCGTCTTAATCCACAACAATTTTACATTATCATTGAATTGAGTTAAAAAAAACATAAAAAAATAATGTAATTAGTTAAAGGCGAGGGACAGAAAATGGCAATATATGATAAATTTACAGTAATATTTTTTGTTTTATTTATTAAACATTTATTTTAAATTAAATACTTATGAATAAAAATATCAAAAGAATTGGAATTCTGACCGGTGGCGGAGATTGTCCCGGCCTAAATGCAGTAATTAGAGCAATTGTAAAAACAGCTCATAATGATTGTGATTTGGAAGTATTAGGTTTTCAAGATGGTTTTGAAGGTGTTATTGAAAATCGATTTATCAAACTGAACTTAAGTGATGCTTCGGGAATTTTAAATCGAGGCGGAACAATCCTTGGAACATCAAATAGAGCAGATCCATTTCGATATCCGGTTTTACAGGATGAGGATTATATATATGTTGACCGTTCTTCGCAAGGCGTAAGGAATTTTGAAGCATTAGGGCTTGATGCTTTAATCGTTATTGGTGGCGATGGTACAATGGCAGCTGCTGATGGTATGATGAAAAAAGGAATCCCAATCGTTGGTGTCCCCAAAACAATTGATAATGATCTGTTTGGTACAGATATAACTTTTGGGTTTGATTCTGCGGTTGCAACCGCTACGGATGCCATAGATAAAATTCATACTACCGCCCAATCCCATCACAGGGTTATGATTGTTGAAGTTATGGGGAGGAATGCCGGATGGCTGGCATTATACTCAGGACTTGCAGGTGGTGGTGATATAATTCTTATACCAGAAATTCCTTATGATATTGAAGCGGTCTGCGATGCAGTGAGAACCAGAAATGCCAGAGGTAAGACATTCTCAATTGTGGTTGTTGGTGAAGGGGCAAAAGCTATTGGTGGCGATATTGTAATTAAAAGGAAAATTGAACAGTCCCCTGATACTATTAGGTTGGGAGGAGTTTCGAACCAAGTGGCATCGCAGATAGAAGGTTTAACAAATATTGAATGTCGGGTTACTATTTTGGGGCATTTGGTAAGAGGTGGATCTCCGACTGCTAATGACCGCATTCTTGCTACAAGATATGGAGTAGAGGCTGTTAAATTGGTAATGAACTCTGAATTTGGGAAGATGGTAGTTTTAAAAGATAACCAGATGTCAACTGTCAATATTGCGGATATTGCAGGAAAACAAAGGAAAATTACTCCCGAGCATCCAGTTGTCAGAACTGCACTATCATTGGGTATCAGTCTGGGAGTACCGACTGATTTACCTTTAAAGAATTATTATGCAAAAGATAACTTATAAGAAATTTATTTCTGTTAGTTCAATAATTAGAGTGTTTACTTGAAACGTATTTCATTTTATGGAGCCGCCGGTACGGTTACCGGATCGAAATACTTACTTGAAGTAAACGATAAAAAAATTCTAATTGATTGCGGAATGTTTCAAGGAAATAGATCATTAAGAGTTCGAAATTGGGAGCCGCTATCTTTTAACCCTAAAGATTTATCTGCTGTTATATTGACTCACGCTCATATTGATCATACCGGTTTCTTGCCCAAATTGATTAGGTTAGGTTTTAATAAAGAGGTTTATTCTACCCTGCCGACAATTGATATTTTAAAAGTACTATTAATTGACGCCGCTCATATTCAGGAAGAGGAAGCTGCTTATCGTAACAAAAAGAAAATCTCTCGCCATAAACCAGCTTTGCCTCTTTTTTCAACTGAAGATGCAATAAATACAATTAAATTGGGGCATGGAATTCATTATGATAAATGGCATACGATAAGCAAAGAGTTCAAATTCCGGTTCATTAACTCCGGACATATATTAGGCGCATCATCAGTTCAGATTGTAATGAATGATGGGGAAAGTGAAAAATCAATTTTGTTCTCTGGTGATGTTGGCAGGTATGCTATTGCTTTAGTCTCTGACCCATCCGTCCCGCCTGAATCCGATTATATTGTTTGCGAGTCAACTTATGGAGGTAAGTTCCATCCTGCAGTTGATCCTTTTTTTGAATTTGATCAATTATTAAAAAGGATAATCAAAGAAAAACGAATACTGTTGATACCCGCCTTTGCTATCGGGCGTACTCAGCAAATAGTATATATGGCACATGTCTTAATGATGCAAGGAGAGATACCTCCTGTAGATATTCATATAGATTCTCCGATGGCAGTCAGAGCAACAAATATTTATAAAGCATATCCAAAATATCATTCAATTGATGATAAATTTTTAGTTGGAAAAAATAATTCTTTCTACGGCAAGTCGGTAACGTTACATAGAAAAAGAAAATCATCGAAGAGGTTGAATAAATTAAAAGGTCCGGCAATTATTATTTCTGCAAGTGGAATGTTGACCGGTGGTAGAATAATGCACCATTTAACCAATAGACTGCCGGATCCCAATACAACGTTGGCTTTGGTCGGGTTTATGGTTTCTGGTTCTTTGGGTCGAAGGATTTTAGAAGGTGAAAAAAATATCCTGATTTATAAAAGACCAATTCATATCAATGCTGAGGTTGTCCAGTTGGAAGGATTGTCAGGGCATGCTGATTCGTATGAAATATTACATTGGTTAGAGCAGGTAAAGAAGAAACCTAAAAAGGTTTTTATTACTCATGGAGAAAAAAGCCGTTCAGTTGCTATGGCTGAGCAGTTTAAGAAAGAAAGAGATTGGAATTGTGAAATTCCTGAATTAGATGAAAGCTTTGAATTATAGAAAGAAATTTATGAAAAAGAAATTGACTAATAACGATAAAGAAAAAATGATAAAAAAATTGAAAAAATCAGATGCATACAAAATTGCTTACGGAGATATTGATTTTTTGAATGAAGATTTTAATAGGCCGGTTAGGTTACAGTTGGAATTACTCAAGCCGGATACAATACTCAGAAAAAATAAAATTAAATCTACAATTGTTGTTTTTGGTGGAACAAGAATTATTGAACCTAAAGATGCCAGTCGAAAAATAAAAAACATCGAAACTAAATTGAAACGAAACCCCGATGATAAACAGCTAAAAAAAGAATACAAAATTTCAAAATCAATTTTGCGGAAATCAAAGTATTATAATGAAGCGCGTAAATTTGCGAAACTTGTCAGCGAGGAAGGACAAGGTCCTAATTACCATGATTGGGTAGTGGTGACAGGCGGAGGTCCGGGTATTATGGAGGCGGCTAATAGAGGTGCTTATGATATTGGAGCAAAATCAATTGGCTTGAATATTACATTGCCTTTTGAACAAGAACCAAATCCATATATTTCGCCTGAATTATGTCTTCAGTTTCATTACTTTGCTCTGCGTAAAATGCATTTTTTCTTAAGAGCAAAAGCTTTGGTTGCTTTTCCTGGTGGTTACGGAACGATGGATGAGCTTTTCGAAGCTTTAACTTTAGTGCAGACTCAAAAAATTGAACCCTTACCTATAGTTTTGTTTGGAGAAAGATACTGGCGGACTGTAATCAATTTTGAGAAATTAGTTGATGAAGGCACTATCGACAGTGAAGATATTAAACATTTTGTTTATGCAGATAGTGCTGTTGATGCCTGGCGTTTTATTAAATATTTTTATACTGCTAAAAACAGCGAATAATTATTTTGTTATGTAATATATAATTTGCGTATAAAAGTTTTGTGGACAGTTCGCCGTGGCGAACCCTCATTTGTCCCTCTATCGAACTCATTTGCCATCTTTCTTTTCCATTCTGTTATCGTGAGCGTTGGATTTTCAAATCCAACGGGTTGAGGTGAATCTGAAGATTCACCTGTCACAATCTACGGGTATCCCACCCCTTAGAAAACTTGCAGGTAGCACACTCCGCCATCGGTTAAAAATGTTACGTGGACAGTTCGCCGTGGCGAACCCTCGTCTGCC
>JAYEHE010000088.1:0-4681 GCA_034659415.1 Candidatus Zixiibacteriota bacterium
AAGTTTGTCATTTATTTTATCTGATTCATAATCGTAAATTTGGTTAAGATAATAGGCACCAGAGACTAAAAAACTCATACCAATCAATATGATTAAATCTTCATACGAAAAAACATCACCCGTAAACCGATGATGATAATGCAGACAGATTAGAAATACTGACCAGATTGGCAAATGTAGCAATGGTCGGGCGGCAAATATAAAATCTAATAATTTCATCCGAGCATCAAATGAAAATATAAATACATAAAAGGAGCGGCAAATAACAATGAGTCAAATCTATCCAAAATTCCACCGTGCCCCGGTATAATGTTTGATGAATCTTTTATCTGTAAAGAACGCTTCCACATTGACTCAACCAAATCTCCAATTTGCCCCGAAATAGAACAACCCAAAGAAACTATAATTATATGGCAAATATTAATATTTTGGAATTTCCAAAAATATAAACCAAGTCCAACAATTACTGAACCGACAATACCCCCGATAAATCCTTCAATTGTTTTGTTGGGTGAAACAGACGGAGCCAGTTTATGTTTTCCTAACCACTTCCCGAATCCCATTGCCGATGAATCACTAATCCACAAAACAGAAAACAGAAGCAGTAGTGAATCGCCGCCGCTGATGCCATTGATTCCTTCGCCGACTTTATATACAAAAGGGTATAAAAGACCAATATATATAACGCCCCACATAAAATTACTGCTTCGTCTGAATAATTCCCGTGGTGGCAACTTGCCGATTGCCAATAATTTTGTGGAAATAACAAATACTAATAAAAGTAAAATAATCAATGCTGATGTTTGATTCTCAAAAGCTGGAATTAAGTGGGCAATATCTAAAAAACCGGTTGAAATTGATATTGACAACACTACTGCAGACAGCCCTAACCAATAAAATAATGATGAAAAGTAAAACCCTTCTTGTAGCAAAAATTCTGTAATTCCTAATATTCCCAGAAATAGAACCATTCCAAATAACCAACCCCCTCCCTGATATATTATCCAGAGAATAATTGGCATCGCTACAATTGCGACCAGTATTCGAAATATTAAATTTTTGCTCATTTGTCAGATTTGAGTTTCAATTTTCCAAAACGACGTTCCCGATTCTGATAATCAAACACTGCTTCAAATAATTCTTTTTCTCCAAAATCAGGCCAAAGAGTATCAATAATATATAATTCCGTATAATTAGTTTGCCATAGCAGAAAATTGGATAACCTTTTTTCTCCCGAAGTTCTAATTAAAAGGTCTGGGTCAGGAATATCTGCGGTATATAGAAAATTTGAAAAAGTCTCTTCGTCAATATCATTTACATTCAAATAGCCGGACATAACAGCATTACAAACAGCCTTAACAGCATCTAAAATCTCAGTTCGACCACCATAGTTAAGAGCAAGATTTAATATCAATCCCTTATTCGAACGAGTTTTTTTAACAGCTTCAGAAAGAACTTTTCGACGACTGGCGGAAAGCCCGGCGACACGTCCGGTAGTTATCAATTTAACATCTTTTTCCATTAGTTCACGAAGTTCTTTTCGGGTTGTTCGTGACAATAACGACATTAAAGCCGCAACTTCCGCTTTTGGCCTTTTCCAGTTTTCCGATGAAAATGTATAAAGCGTTAAATATTTTACCCCGATTTCAGTAGCCGCTTTTACCGTATCTTTTACAGCCTTAACTCCTGCTTCATGTCCAAAAGTTCTTGGCTTATTGCGACTCGCCGCCCAACGACCATTACCATCCATAATGATTGCAATATGAACCGGAACCTTTTTGGAATGACTTAAAATACTTTCAATTAATTTATCTTTTTTCTTCATTGTAATTGACAAATTAAACTCTTCCCTGTTTTACCGCAAGTCTTAACATTATTACATAATAATTAGAGATTTTAGATATCAATGATATATTTCTATATTATAAATACCAGTCTCTATTCTATAATTTTCAGCTGAAAAAATTCCTCTTTTGGCACCTACAACCCAAATCGAATCAGGAAAAATATAATTATCTATATTTGTAAAACGAAATGATCTGGAATATCGCTTATGAGAAACTTCGTGAGGATAATGCAGATAAAGCCATTTCATAAAATACAAATTTCTATCAATAATAACAAAACCTATTGGATCTTCGAAATTAGTTGAATCAACATCAAACCCAATTGGCAAATCAATTGCACCAGTATCATTAGGATAAAAATTATACATGTAATTCATATCAAATACATTTGGTGGTTCATACTCAAATTCAACGAACTTCGAGGTTTTAAGACTATCCCAAATTAACGAATCTAACTGCCCAAAACTATAATAATGCGTTGAAAATGCCGAATCGATTTTCTTTGCCTCTCCCTTATTGTCAATTTTTTTGTAATATGTTTTTGCCATAAATGAATAATTTACCGCTCTTTCCAATGGATTACGACTGGAGAATACAGAATTGCCTCGCTTAACATAAAATTCTAAAATGGGGTCTGACTCCTCAGCATAAATCAAAGAATTAACACCGATTATAAAAATCAACCCGCAAATCAAACAACAAAGACTCTTTCTGTATATTTTTATTGACATAACCTTATAAATATACGTATAAAATAATAGATTGCCAAGTGAGCTAACATGAATTTCCTAACAATAATGGCTACAAATTTATAACGAAGAGGTGCTATATGAAAGTTAATGAAATTTTTATTAAGAAAAATCGCAAGGTTATTACTGCAACTGCCGAAATGACTTTGCAACAAGCCATGAAATTATTAATTGAAAATAAAATCAGCAGTTTACCTATTATAGATGAAAATGATGAATTAATTGGGATTGTAAGTGATAAAGATATATTTGTGTCTCTTTATTCTGACACTTCAAATATGACAGAAAAAACGGTTAAAGAAATTATGTCAGTTGATTTAATAGTAGGAATAGAATCAGATGATTTAAATTATGTAGCTGGATTGATGACAAACAATAAAATCCGCCACATCCCCATTGTTGATAAAAACAAAATTATCGGCATGATATCTGTGGGGGATATAGTCAAAGCTCAAATGACTAATATTGAAATAGAAAATCGTTATCTCAAAAACTATATCGACGGCAATTATCCCGGATAATTCAATTAAGTGTACATCTAAATAAATAGGAGTTTATATGAGAAATAAAATTATCAATATCTCAACTTTAGTTTTAATTATGATTCTATCTATAACTAATACCGCAATATCCCAATCACTTTATTCAAGTTACTTGGGAGTTGAAGATAAAAAATCAAAAGAAAACTGGCCAATTTTGTTCAGTCAAGATGTGCAATCAAATGAAATTGTTGAATTTTTCAGATTTGATGGAGCTCGTGTTCGTGAACCTAAAGTATCACCAGATGGGAATTTAATTGCAGTTCTTAATTTATATGATGAAAGTACTCCAAAAGTGACATTTTTGAAGACTTTAGATATTATCACTTCAAATGCAGAGTTTTTGTTCTCAATGAAAGAACTTATAGATTATAATGTGATGGATTTTTGTTTTGATCCAACTTCACAATATATTGCCTTTGTAGCCGGGATGTCTCATCCTTACCCAGAAGCTGATTTTAGTCAAGTGCCTATTGGGTTTGGGATTTTGAATATTTCTGACAAATCTATAAAGTGGGTTACTGGAGGACCGGAAAAATTAAGAAATCCAGTGATTCAATACTGCAGTTGGCCCAACGGTGGCTTCATTTATGCTTATGGTTGGACCAATGACAATAATAATTTTTATCAAGCCGCTTATGGATTAAATGATATAACACTAAAATTACTCATGAAAAAAAGAAATAGAAAAATTGGTTCTACTAAAAGAATTTTTAGAATAGATCCGCTGTCATCAGAAGTAACAACAACTGATTTACCAGTAGACTATCCACATTCATTTTCTCCTGATGGTAACTATTATCACTCAACATCCATGTTTAACAGAGTGTTCAAAACCTATGACTCAAGAACAGGTGAAAATGTTGCAGGGAAAATTTATCAAATTATAGGTGACACTCTTTATAATGTCGGTGGTTTGTTACTTAAACCCAGATGGTTAGGAAACTCGGGTTCAATTTTGGCACTGGATATAGAACAACCTACAAAAAGATATAAAAGAGGCTATCTTACAGGACCTTCCAGGTGGATCTTTGATATAAGCACAATGGAGATTATTTTTCAAGAGTACACCAATGATTTTTCTTTTGACATAGGGCATTATTGGAATGGATGCAGTAAGGATTTTATAATAGAGAAAAATGATGAATTTAAACTATTAGATTCTAAAGTAGTTGAAGAAATAAGCAGAGCTGTTAACAAAGTGAGATGAGAGAAATGATTTAAAAAATAACATTATCAATATGGATTTTACTTCTATTGATTACTACCGGTCTTTCAGAATAAGTAGGGCGGGATCCCTGCGATCCCGCCGATTTTGTTATTGCCATTATAGATAAAAGAATCATATATTAAATCCTGTCAAAACTAAAACGCTATCTTTCAGTAAGATGGCAGGATCACAGGGATCCTGCCCTACTATTGAATCTGAAGATTCAACGGACACATAAAACGCTATTAAGTAAAGTATCGTTCAGTACAAGTAAAGAGACATGAGCCTCTTAGTAATGACCGGTTGGGTTCCATTTCAAACGACAAAATTAAGATG
>JAYEHE010000089.1:0-4639 GCA_034659415.1 Candidatus Zixiibacteriota bacterium
TACGAATGACGAACAGGCACACCGAGCATTATTACAAATAATTATGCTAAACAATGGATTTAAAAATTACTCAAGAGAATGGTGGCACTTTACATTAAAAGACGAACCATTTCCAAAAACATATTTTAATTTTCCTGTTAAATAAAAAAATAGATACCGTTGAATTGCCACTAACTTTGAATTGCCATTAACTTTAGTTAGTGGAGAGAGATAAAAAGAAAAAAAACAACGGCTTTAGCCGAATATGTCACTAACTATAACTAACTCTTTGTGTGCTTTGTGTTCTCTGTGGTGAATTATTCTTTCTTTCTTTGTGTTCTTTGTGGTGAATTATTATCATCTAATTAATCTAATTAATCTAATTTAGCTAATTGTTGTCATTTGTAGTCATTGATAGTCATTTGTTGTCATTTCAATTTTCAACTTTCAATCTGATAAACCTTATTTCTCTTTCTCCAAACCTTAGTAGAAAAATTGCTCACAAAAACACAAACCTTATTACCTTATTTGGCACGAAGAACTTCCGAAGTTTTAACCCGACAAAATGTAAAATAATTAATTTATCGGGATAAAATAAATTGTAAACTTCGGAAGTTTGTTAACATATTGTTGAACTCTTTCAGAGTTCTCTATTTTGTCAATTATTTCACTTCTACAGGTTTCACCTGTAGTTAATAACATTCAACCGCTTCGCGGTTTTTTTGGGAGTGCATTAACCGTGTTAATGCAAAAAAAGCGGAGCTTTTTATAAAGAAAGAAATGTCTGCGACATTTCTACACATCAACACAGTTGATGTATTCCAAAATTCGTAACTCCTAACCCTCTAACCTTCTTTATGGCTCAACCTCAACATTAACTAACTCTTTGCGTTCTTTGTGTTCTTTGTGTTCTTTGTGGTGAATTATTCTTTCTTTCTTTGCGAGCTTCTTGCACTGCGGGGCACTGAGCCTGTCGAAGTGAGCTTGTCGAAGTGTACAAAATTATTTCTTCATTTTCAAATTTCAAATTTCAAATTTCCATTTTCAATTAAAATAATCCGTGTTAATCCGTATTATCCGCGAAAATCCGCGTGCTAACAAAAAAACACCCGAAATCACTACCGAGTGTTTAATTCACAATTTATAATTTATAATTTATAATTATTTATACGCTCCTTCAAGATAGATCTTTACATTAAGTTCTATTACATTATCACTTCCTTGATAATTAAATACTGGATATCCATCCATCTTCCAAATATCATTATTATTAGAATCATCATTTGGATTATCTACAAAATCCCATGCTTCATCTAATCCTGCTGTGCTTACATCTGTAAATGTTGCTACATCCTGCATCTCCGTAGTCGTCTTGCCTGTTCCACCGTCACTTGAAGATTGTCCGGATGTCTGCGTGTCCCAAAATGAATTGCTTGCTGTTGATATATTATTACCTCCAACGAGCCCACCAACATTATAACTACCACTAACACTTCCTGTGCTGTAACTATTGCTTATTTTTGAATAATAATTATTATTTCCAACGAGCCCACCAACAGAACCACTACCACCACTACCACTTCCTGTACTGTAACTATTGCTTACTGTTGAATAATAATTGTTATATCCAACGAGCCCACCAACAGAAGAACTACCACTAACACTTCCTGTGCTATAACTATTGCTTATTGTTGAAGAATAATTATTACTTCCAAGGAGTCCACCAACATTATAACTACCACTAACACTTCCTATGCTATAACTATTGCTTACTATAGAGGATGTATCATTTTTCCCAACGATCCCACCAGTATGGGTATTACCGGTAATATCTACACTGGTAAGACCTAAACTATCAATTGCAGAGCCATTCGTATATCCAAATAAACCAATATAATCTTCACCTGAACGATCAATAAATAATGAATCTATCGTATATCCTTGTCCGTTATATTTACCTGTGAATTTTGTGCCATCATTTCCAATTGGTGAGAAACCCTGTCCACCTTCCCACTTTTTCATATTTTCATAATCAACATCTATATCTTCTGTTTGTATGAAATAGTTACTCCACACAGAATCAGTTTTTGATAGCCAATATAAATTTGCCATCGTTTCAATTTGATATGGATTCACTACTGTTCCGCTTCCCGAAGGTGGTGTTGATGTTGGGAATGTATAACTACCGCTTAATCCCAAAGCATCACTTGGATACTGCCAAGCAAGATATGGATAATTATCATTTTTGGCATTACCTTGATTCCAATAGTCATCTGTGCCATTTTCTGTAGAATCTACAAAATCCCAAAAACTTGCATAAAATAAATTACTTGATAAATCTAAATCTGTCATCTCTGCTGTTGTTCTTCCTGCTCCACCGTCACTTGATGGTTGTCCGGATGTCTGCGTATCCCAAAATGAATTGGTTACTGTGGATAAATGATTATCTCCAACAAGCCCACCAACCTCATCAGCACCACTAACACTTCCTGTACTGTAACTATTGGTTATTGTCGAAGATTGGTCATTCCTTCCAACAAACCCACCAATAGCATTATCACCACTAACACTCCCTGTGCTATAACTATTGCTTATTGTTGAAGAATTCTCATTATTTCCAACGAGCCCACCAACACACTCACCACTACCACTAACAATTCCTGTACTGTAACTATTGGTTATTGTCGAAATATAATTAACTCCAACGAACCCACCAACGAATTCATTACCGGTAATATCTACATTGGTAACACCTAAACTATCAATTACAGAATCGTTCGTAAATCCAAATAAACCAATCAAATCTGTAGTTGAACGATTAATATATAATGAATCAATTGTATGTCCTTGTCCATCATATTCACCTGTGAAGTTTGTTGTGCCATTTCCAATAGGTGAAAAACCCAAAGTATCGCTACCTAATACATTCATAGTATCACTATCACTTGCATCAATATTCGCTGTTTGTATAAAACAAGAGTCCCAATCGTTAGTTGAATCACTCAACTCTACCAAATCATCAAAATTTGCTATCTGATACGGATCGGCTGAAGATCCGCTACCACCGCTGTAAGTTCCGGCAAACACTACCGACACTGTCAGCATCAAAATTAAACTTATTAGTTTTTTCATAAGTTCCTCCTTTTTTTAACTTATACTATATATTAGCAATATTATTCGTTAATGTCAAAAAAAAATATTTTTTATAGTCATTCATAGTCACACGGATTTTCGTGGATTTAATCGAATTATTATCATCGAATTAATTTAATTTATCTAATTGGTTGTCATCTTTACCGCAGAGACGCAGAGACGCAGAGAAATTTATAGTCATTTATTATCATCGAATTAATCGAATTTATCTAATTGGTTTTCATTTGTTCTTTACCGCAGAGACGCAAAGACGCAGGGAAATTTGTTGTCAAATGACCTAATGACCCAATGACCAAATGACCTTAACCTTCTTATCCCCCCTTGGCGTCTTTGCGACTTCGCGAGCCACCTCAACCTCAATCTTAGCGACTTAGCGACTTTGCGAGACACCTCAACCTTTGCGTCTTAGCGACTCCGCGGTGAACAAAATCAAACAAATCAGTATCAAAAAATCCAAAACAAAAATCAATTGAATAAATGAATCGTTTATAGTATAATTGTGTAAATAAATCAAAATATTCTCAATTGCAATTATTGTAGAAAAAAGCAATAATGAAATAAATAATATATTGATAAACACACTTTTATATTCAAATAAAACAGGAGCAACAACTTTGATTAAAATAATGCTTCCTGCGAATGATACGAAAAAAAGTAAAATAATTTTGGGAATTAATAATAAAATAAAACTATTCCAAAAATCACTCTTATAAATTATATCAATAATGTCAATATTGATATTCGAAAATTGCATAAATAACATCAATAAAACATTAATCAATATCAGATTTACAAACGAAAATAACAATACAGTTTTCAAATTATTTTTAAAAATTTCTTGTTTTTCTATGCTGTCTCTAACGGCAATAGATTCCAAAGCAACATTAAAAACAAAACCATAAATTCCATATATCATAGAATAAAAACCGATGCTCATAGAATATTTCACCACTTCAATATTCTCCGGTTTGCTGATTGATAATGAAACAATAACTAATAAAAAAACTAAAACAGATGAATAGAGCCACGACTTTCCAGAATTAAAATAATACTCAATTTCATGAATATCATTCCCTTCCAAATTAAATCTATATGGAATAATTAATCTTCGATTGAAAAGAGAAAATATCAAATAATGCAATATCCAAACTAATAAAAACGCTGATAAATTTAAATAACTATTAAGAATTGTCACTTCGTTTATTATATAAATAAATAGAAATGGAAAAAGAAAAAACAACGGTAAAATTATTTTTTTATACATTTTTTTTAACAAATTATTATTTTTAATATTCATTATTATTAATTTAGAGATGCCATATTTTGGAAATATGGCATCTCTTGTTTATCTATATATTTATATTTCTACTCAAATTTTCCAATAGAATTTAATTCTTTAAATGCTTGTAATAATCTTGTTATAAATCCTTTTTCACCTTCTGCCAACCATTTTCTCGGATCATAAACTTTCTTATTCGGCACATCATCGCCTTCAGGATTTCCAATC
>JAYEHE010000090.1:0-4628 GCA_034659415.1 Candidatus Zixiibacteriota bacterium
TTTGCTACTGGTATAGCTTAAATTAAAAAAGGAATAATAAATAAATTTTACAAAGGCGTTGTGCAAAATGGTGAAACAGTTGGCAATTTAAGAATTTTGTTGACAGAACATTTGTTTTTTTTTTTTTAAATTTAGATTATTTTATATGTTTATTTGATAAGAGGGTAGAAAAAAATGAAAGCTTGTATTGATTGTATTCCTTGTTTCTTTGAGCAAGCTATTCGTGCCGGACGAATGGCAACCAAAGATGATAAACTTATAAAAGAAATTACAGATCAATTAGGTTTGATGTTAAGTGAAATTTCACTCGATAATTCACCACCTGAAATTGGGCAGTTGATTTATAAAAAAGTGAGTGAAATTTCCGGCAATTCCGATCCTTATCATCAATTAAAATTTGACTGTACCAAACAAGCATTGGAATTATATCCAACTCTGGAAAGAATGGTTAAGAAATCCAATGATCCTTTATTGACAGCAATAAGATTGGCAATAGCAGGAAATATTATTGATTTTGGCGCGAGTGCTTCGTTTGATATGCCGGCTACAATAGATGAAGTGATGAATAAGGATTTCGCAATTTTTGATTATGAATTGTTTAAGGATAATTTGAAAAATTCAAGTGAAGTTCTTTATATCGGGGATAATGCTGGTGAGACAGTGTATGATAAACTTCTCATTGAACAATTAAATAAACCTGTAATTTATGCTGTACGAGACAAACCTGTAATTAACGATGCAACCATAGACGATGCCAAACAAGCCGGTATTGATAAAATTGCAAAAATTATATCTTCGGGAACCGATGCTCCGGGTGCTATACTTAATACGTGCAATGAAGAGTTTATGAAACTGCTTAATAGCAATATGTTTGTAATTGCTAAAGGTCAGGGTAACTATGAAGGGTTATCTAATGAGCATTATAAAATCTTTTTTTTGTTAAAAGTAAAATGTAAAATTATAGCTGATCATATTGGAGTAAAAAAGGGTGATATTGTTCTTAGGGGAGCCAATGTATGATTACTGATAAAGTCAAAATCACAATTATCTATGACAATGAATCTGATATTGACGGGATTGACTCAGATTGGGGATTCGCATGCTTAATTGAAGCGTATGGAAGAAAAATTTTATTTGATACAGGAGGAAGCGGTTCGATTCTCTTGAAGAATGCGAAAGCGTTAGGGGTCGATTTGAAAACTGTCCAGGATGTTTTTATTTCCCATGTTCATTTTGATCATATAGGTGGTCTTTCGGCTTTTCTTGATGTTAATAATAAAATCAATCTTTTAGCACCTTCGACCCTACGAGGCGTATTCCATGCGGAAAAAGTAGTATATAATGATACGCCGACAGAGTTTTACGAACATTTTTATTCTTCAGGATTAATGGATGACATAGAACAATCATTGGCTATTGAAACCGACAAAGGGTTAGTTGTTGTTGTAGGATGTTCACATCCCGGAGTTGAACAAATTCTACGAGTGCTGTCTCAATTTGGAGAACCATATGCCTTGATTGGGGGATTGCATGGGTTTAATAATTTTGATGCTATTCGTGAGTTGCCTTATGTTTGTCCAACTCATTGTAGCCAGTATATATCTGATATAAGAAAGATTTATCCAAACAAATTTATTAAAGGTGGAGTTGGAAAGATTATAGAAATATAATAGAAGAAAATATAAATTATCAAATATTATTATCGCTTCGGATAGAAAGGAAGATGGAATAATGAAAAAAACTCCAAGTATCGCAAATAGGGTTTCACAGATACCAAAATCAGCGATCCATGAAATGACAAGATTATCTAAAGAGGTAGATGATGTAGCGTTTCTCTCTTGGGCAAAACCAACTTCTGGAACACCGGATCACATTAAAGAAGGTGTTATATCAGCTATTAAAGATGGTCATGTTGACGGGTATTCCGAAAATGCAGGTATTGTGAAATTACGGGAAGCTATAGTTAAGAAGCTGAAAAGAGATAACAATATAGAAGTAAATATTTCACAGATTCTTATAACAGTAGGTGCAATTGAAGGGCTTTCATCGGCTATAATGGCAACAATTGACCCCGGAGATGAAGTTCTTCTGTTTTCTCCTACCTATTCCACTCATATCAGACAGGTTATGATTGCATCAGGTAAACCAGTTTTAGTTCCTACCATTGAAGAAGAAGGTTTTACTTTAGATTTTGAAGCTATTAGGAAAGCTATCACACCAAAGACAAAAGCGATTATATGTTGCTCGCCGAATAACCCGACTGGTACGGTTTTTTCAGAGAAAGACCTCAGAGAATTAGCATCGATAGCTCTTAAGAATAATCTTGTTATCATAACAGATGAAGCATACGAGTATTTTATTTTTGACGACCACAAACATTTTTCTATTGCTTCTATTCCCGAGATGAAAGAACACGTTATTAGTTGCTATACTTTTACGAAAACTTATGCCATGACAGGGTGGCGTATTGGGTATTTGCATGCGAGTGAATCAAAAATACCGCAGATTACAAAAGCTCATATTCCTTTTGCAATTTGTGCTCCGGTTGTATCACAGTATGCCGCACTTGCCGCTTTAGAGGGTCCGCAGGATTGTGTGTCAGAGTTCAAAGAACATTATTATTTAGCTCGCAATCTGATGTGTGAACGTCTTGATAAACTTAATTCAATTTTCTCGTATCATAAACCTGAAGGCTCTTATCTTATGTTTCCGAAAATATTATTGGATGAAGGTAAGGATTCAATGTCTTTCTGTAAAAATCTTCTGAAAAATGGTAAAGTATCAACGACACCGGGAATTGCTTTTGGACCAAACGGCGAAAGCCATTTAAGGCTTTCATTCTGCGTATCTTTTGATGAAATCAATAAAGCTTTTGACAGAATAGAAAAATTATATTTATAAATCAGTTGTTTATTTAGTAGATAATTAATAAAATATTTTATTGAATGTAGTACTGGAAATATTAAAGAAGTATATATTGTTTATCAAATAATTATAATTATTGGATTGTAAAATGGGCATAAATGAAATCATTCAATCTATTGTAAAAAGTTTCAATACCTCACTAATGATAACAATCTTTGTGTTGGTCATGATGCTTCTTATTGAATATTTTAATGTTATCACTAAAGAAACATGGCAAAAGGGATTATCAAAAAATAAGTGGATACAATATTTAGTTGCGGTGCTTCTTGGTGCTCTTCCGGGATGTATGGGAGCTTTTGCGGTGGTCGCTATGTTTTCTCATCGGGTAGTTTCTTTTGGAGCATTAGTCGCCGCTATGATAGCCACCAGTGGCGATGAAGCATTTGTTATGTTTGCAATAATACCGGAGCAGGCGTTTATTTTGACCGGACTCTTAATTGTAGTTGCAATATTTGTTGGATGGTTGACTGATATTACTGTATCTAAACGGGTTGAAAGTAAAATAGGGTCATGTTCTGACCTTGAGTTTCACGAGCATGAAGAATGCGAATGTTTTCAAAAAAATATAATCTATCAACAGTGGAAAAATTTAACTCTTTCCAGAGGACTGATGAGCTTATTTTTACTAATGTTCATTTTAAGTATTGTAGTTGGGTCAATTGGTCCTCAAATATGGGGTTGGAAAAGAATTACATTGATAATTGTTGGAGTTGTTGGGTTATTCATAATTTCTACTGTACCTGATCATTTTCTCAAAGAGCACCTTTGGAAACATATATTTCTTAAACATATTCCAAGTATATTTCTTTGGACATTTTTAGCTTTAATCGTTACCCATTTTATTACTTCTCAAGTACATGTGGAAGGATTTATTGAAGATAATGTTTTATATATAATTCTTTTTGCTTGTATATTAGGTATTATTCCCGAATCAGGACCTCATCTTGTATTTGTAACTTTATATGCACAAGGTACAGTGCCTTTTGCTGTATTAGCCGCGAGTTCTATTGTGCAGGACGGTCACGGTATGCTTCCCATGTTAGCTCAATCAAGAAAAGGATTTTTATTAGTTAAAGGGATAAATTTTATCGTTGGTCTTGCTATTGGGTTGATATTTTATTTCGGGAAATGGTTATAAACTTTTGTTGAAAGTATTAGTTGTACATCTATGAAAGGATTAAACAATGTATATTTATGGTCCCGTGCCATCGAGAAGACTTGGGCGTTCTTTGGGAGTATCACCGATACCCCCTAAAACTTGTTCTTATAATTGTATCTATTGTCAATTGGGAAGAACAACCCATCCCCAGATAGAACGTATGAGTTTTTTCCCTAAAGAAGATATTTTTCAAGAAATACTTAATTCAAAACATTTGGAAAGTACGGATGTTATTACATTTGTGGGGGATGGAGAGCCAACACTCAATAAAGATTTAGGATGGATAATCAATAAATGTAAAGATGAATTAAATCTTCCGGTTGCTGTTATTACAAATGGCTCTTTGTTATATCTAAAAGAAGTAAGGGAAGCTTTAACAAATGCTGATATTGTGATTCCTTCTATGGATGCAGGTAATAAAAAAACATTTATCCGTATTAATAGACCATATCCAAAACTTGAATAATCTTTTCAAATTCAAGTTTTGGATATGGTCTATTAATACGGATAAATGTTTTTTTATTACCTGCATCCATAGAAGGAA
>JAYEHE010000091.1:0-4619 GCA_034659415.1 Candidatus Zixiibacteriota bacterium
ATAAAGTTTGAGCATCGAGCTGGCTTCACTTTCTTTCTCAATCTTTACAGTATTGGTCGGACGCATTATAACTTCGGCAGATACCATCGGTATTCCTTTTGCCTCAATTGCCGAGCGAACATTTTCAATATCAGCCGGAGCAAAGATTACTTCAAATGAGCCGGAATCGGAAATTATATCTTGTGCACCGCCCTCCATTGCTACTTCCATGAGAGTTTCTTCATCGGTAGCATCCATATCAACAACAATAACACCGGTTTTCTCAAACATCCATGCAACACAGCCATTTGAACCCAGATTTCCACCATACTTAGTAAGATGATGTCTGATTTCGGCTACTGTCCGATTTTTATTATCAGTTAAAACTTCCATATACAATGCAGACCCAGCCGGTCCGTAACCTTCGTAAACAATAGACTCATAAGTTACCCCCGGAAGTTCTCCAGTTCCTTTTAGAATCCCTCGTTTAATATTGTCTGCCGGCATATTGCTTGATTTTGCAGAAGCTATAGCAGTCCTTAAGCGTGGATTGCCTTCGGGATCACCACCACCTTCGCGAGCGGCAATCGTGATTTCTTTTATAAGATGGGTAAAAATCTTACCTCGTTCGGCATCGGCTTTCCCTTTTTTGCGTCTAATTGTCGCCCATTTTGAATGACCGGACATAAGGGCGTTCCTCCTATATTTACATAATTTCTAATTTTAAAATTATCTAATAATATAATTTAATATAAAATGACAAAAATGGCAAGTGTGGGAAACGAAAAAGAAAGTACTTGAAGAGTTTAATTTTAACAGTATTATACCATATGTTTTCAATCTTCACAAAAATAGTCAACAGGGAACTGCCGGCAAAAATCTTTTATGAAACCGATGATGTTATAGTAATTGCCGACCATCATCCCAAAGCTTTAGTACATCTTCTGATTATTCCCAAAGTAGAAACCAAAAACTTCTATCAGGCAGATAAAGATGTTTTGACTTTGCTTGACCAGACCGTTAAAATTGTAGCTGAAAAGTTAAAAATCGAAGATTATTTTCGGATTCAAATTAATAATGGATTCGGACAAGAAATCGATCACCTTCATTATCATTTTTTATCTACCAAAGGTGCTGAAAATCTTAAATTTATTGAATAAATTTTGGTTCTTTTTTCCAAATTCCATAAATAATCGCCCACCAAAAAGTTCCTGCCCAACTACCTAATGCAAAAGTCATAAACCCAAAAAACAGATAATGCCCTGAGAAAATATGCCATTGATATAGTTGGTTATAAAAAATTAAAACTGCTAAACAGAACAGGGTGGTAAAGAGAATGCACATAAACCAATACTTTAATTTACACTTGCTATCAACTTGTGCCATATGCGATTGTTCATCAGGTATAATTTTTCCCCAAATAAAATATCCAATTAACACAAGCCCGCCAACCAAAGAACTGGCATGCTGAATAATTCTACAAATTTTCCTTTCAGCACCAAAAAGATATACAGTTTCATTAAGTTGCGGATACCATTTAACAAACTGTCCTTCCGGGTGAGTAATAGCGTCCCAGCCAAAATGACTTAAGGCACCAATAAATACTGATAAAGTAATAATTAGCCAACTTTGATTCGGCCATTTTGAGACCGCCAAACCGCTTAGGAATTTATCAAATGGGGATGGCAAATGTCTGATGAATTGATATTTGAAATAATTATGAAAGATATAACAGAAAATCAGACCTGCAGGAATACAAATATAAAAAAGCCCAATCCAGGTATGAGAATAGTTTCTGAATTCAGTATTAACGAGAAAAAAGTATATCAAATCCGGTGACATCGCTCCAGCCATTAAACCGGAAAGGGAAAATAATCGCGGAAACATCCGTTTTAAGGGAAAAATCAAAGCAGTATGTGAGGTAGTAAAAGGCATATTTTATTATAAATAGTTATATTCTAAAAGTTCAATTAAAAGATTTAAAAAAAACATCATGTAAATGATAATTTGTATTGACAACATCAGGAAATTCAATAACTTACCGACATAAGAGTAAATTTTAAGTTTTGAAAGGAGGTGACTCCTCTGATTGGTGTTACAATTAAAGACGATGAATCTTTTGAAAAGGCATTAAGGCGTTTTAATAAATTCTGTGAAAAGACTGGAATTATTAGTGATATTAAAAAACATCAGCATTTTGAAAAGCCATCCGCTTCAAAGAAACGAAAATTAGCCGCCGCGAAACGTAAAGCTCGCCGAGCAGCATTTTTGGAAAACAAAGACAATAATTAAGATATGTCTATCCTTAAAAAAATAGATGATAATATTATAAAGGCTCTTAAGAACGGTGAAAAAGAAAAATTAACTGTACTTAGGGGCCTTAAATCTGAGCTTAAATACAAGCAAATCGATAAAGGTGATGATCTTACCGATGATGACATCATTGCTGTTTTATCATCTGCCGCAAAAAAGCGTAGAGAATCAATAGACCAGTATAATAATGCTGACCGCACTGATTTAGCAGATAAAGAATCAATTGAGCTGAAAATTATCGAGCAATACTTACCGGAACAACTCGATGAGAGCAAATTACGTCAGATTGTTGCCGATGCTATCGAAGAGACCGGAGCGGACTCTCCCCAGAAAATTGGACTAATTATGAAAGTGGTTATGCCCAAGATAAAAGGGCAAGCCGATGGCAAAATGGTAAATAAACTTGTAATAGAACTTCTGAATAAAACCGAATAGTCAACCTTTTTCCCGAAAACTCGTATAAAAATTAAACTTGCTAAGTATTTTAACATTACTCTATATTCCTATGATTGGATTATTAAAATGGAGATAAACTATGAATATAATTGATGGGTTATTAATAGCATTACTTTTGGTATCTGTAATAATTGGGTCCAAAAAAGGTCTGATTCGTGAACTAATGGCATTCACTGTATTTTTTGTCGCTATCATTATCTCTGTAAACTATATCGATAATTTTGCAGTCTGGATGCATAATCAAATAGGTGGCTCATCTTTAATCTCTGCTTTTCTTTCATTTGTAGTCCTTTTAGCTGCCACTTATGCTGCTTTTAAATTAGCTGGAATTCTTTTTTATAAGGTTGCCAACCTTAAAACAGATTCAAAACGGGACCAAATGGGTGGTGCCCTTGTAGGTTTTCTCCGTGGTTGGGTTGCGGTTGGTTTTTTGGTTTTCCTTTCTTTTTTAATTCCAATGCCAGACTCATATTATGAAAAATTTGATGAATCTTTTTTTGGACCGGCAATAGCCAAGACTATTCCATTGATTTTTGAAGGTACAAATACTTTGCATCCGAATAATGCAATATTCATTGAACAAATTGAAAAAACTTTACTTGGCGACCCGTCAACAGGTAGGGATATTTCAAAAAAACTGAACAAAGAAGACCGTCAAAAAGCTTATCGTGTTTTATTTAGAATGGAAAAATATTTCAAAACAGGTATCTCCGAAACATAAACTCGTTATTGTTTTTAATAATATTAAGTATATATTACCGGCTGTAGCCGGTTAGTATAATGACAAAGTCAAGCTCTGTCATTGCGAGGAGTGAAACGATAAAACAATCTCATAATAAAGAGAGATTGCCACATCGTTCACCTACGGTGGACTTGTTCGCCTATGGTTGAAAATGCGCCGAGGCGTGCGGAACAAGTTTTAGGCGTTTGTCAACAACCTTGCCGGCTATAGCCGGTTTTTTATTTGTAAGTGGATATTATATTATGATTTCTCAACATACTCTGGAAGTTCTCGAATTTCAAAAAGTAATAAACCTTATCAGGGGCAAATGCCTTACTCCTTTTGGGAGAGAAGAAGTTGACCAGGTTAAACCGCTCTACGATAATTCGGTTATTAAACGTAGGTTAAGCGAAGTATCCGAGATTAAAGACATTATCAATTTTGGCGATCCTTTCCCTTTGGTTAGACTCAATGATTGTAGAGAGAATCTTGAGCATTCGGTTGTTGAAGGTTTGTTTTTAGACACCAAAGAAATCAAGCCTATTTTAGAACTAATCAAAAGTTCTATTGATTTGAATAGGTTTGACAAAGAGAATAGAGAAAATTTTCCAACTATAAGCGAGTATCTTGAAAAAATAAGAGCTTTTCCGGAACTTCTAAAAGAAATAAACAGGGCAATCGATGAAAATGGTGAAATCAGAGATAACGCATCCCCAGCATTGAAAAAAATCCGCAATGAATTAACAGACACTCGTAAAAATATCATTCACAAACTTGAAAAAATATTGAGCAATCAGCATAAACAACAAGGTTGGCAGGATGATGTTGTCACAATTCGCAATGACCGCTATGTTATTCCTATTCCTTCCGGCCAATTCAAATCTGATTTAGGAATTTTACATGATCGTTCACAATCCGGAGCCACTTTGTACGTTGAACCGGAAGAAACAGTCACTTCTAACAATAGAATCAATATACTGCTTCAGGAAGAACGCGTGGAAATTGACCGTATTCTGAGAGCTATCACCAAAGAAATTGGCATTAGGAAAGATGCCCTTATTGAAAATTGTCGATTAACAGGAATAATTGATTCGCTACATGCCTCTGCAGGATTTTCAAATATTATCAACGGAAATAAGCCGTCAATAAG
>JAYEHE010000092.1:0-17300 GCA_034659415.1 Candidatus Zixiibacteriota bacterium
CTGTAAAAATGGATTAAAAGTTCATTCCAAATATGGTTCAGCTCATTTGGTTATGTCTAAAATAAATCTTGACCGTGGTCTGTACGATTGGGCTGAGATTGAATTGAAAGAAGCGGCGAAAATTGACGGTAATACCCGTCCAATTGAAATTTTGTTTACTGAGATTTTCATATATAAAGGTGAATTTCAAAAGGCTATCAACAAACTTAAGAATTTACATGCTGCTGATCCTTCTAATGAACAAGTGAAAAAGCTTCTGGATATAGCTAAAAAAATTCCGGAAGAACAAACAGTTATTATGCAAAGTAAAAAGGAAAATTCTATTCCTGATGAGGAAATTGAAGTTGTTGATAGAGTTGAATCTCCGTGCGAACCGGTTTCTCCACGTGAAATTATTGAATCGGCTGTTACTATTCCGGGTATTGATGGCTCTCTGTTTATTACTTTCGAAGGATTGATTGTTGATTCTGAATGGTCACTTCAGATGAATTCTGAATCATGTGCCGCTCAATTAGTAGCTATTGGAAATCTTTTAAATAATGAATTAAAACCAAAATCATTCGGTGAAGTAAGAACTATTCTCATTGAAACAGATGGATCGACTTTCTATCAGGTTTATATGGAAGATGGGATATATGTCTTCGTTGCAAAGTCAACATCGAATCTTGGATCTATCCGAATGAAAATCGGAAAATTATTGGGATATAATTAAAAAGGAATTGTTATGAATTTGAGCGGTCGTGTCGGTCGTCAGATATTACTTTTATCTTTACTGGTGATGATTGTGCCATTAGTGATTTTCCCTGCTAAGTTAGGTATGGAGCTAAGTAAAGTTTCATTGATAAACATTATGATAGAAATTGTATTTTACGGGTTTATCATAACTTTGTTTAGTAAAAAAGTAAATCTAATACAAATTTTACAAGCTGCTGGTTTGTGTTTTGTCTATCGTCTAATTTTAGGGATGGCATTTGGAATATTTATTTCTGCCATTTTCTCAATGAATTTATTTATTTCATTAACCATGGGAGTCTCAAGTTACTTGCCTACAATTTTACTACATATTGTGTCAACGCCGTTTATTCTTAAGCCTGTCATGGTAGATATGATTCCGGCAAAACCGAAAAATACTGAAAGAAAAGAGAGACCTGAGCCTGTTCAAAATAATTCAGGTTTGACAAATATAGCCGTTTCAAAAACATCGGTATCGAATAAGAAAACCACACAACCAATACCGAAGCCCATTAGTAGTAATGCAAAACCTGAATCAAATTCGGAAAAATCTGTCAGGCAAAGTGGATTTGAAAAAGCTGTTAAATATATTGGCGAGGTAAGTGCTGTAAATGTAGTTACGTTGGTGGATGCAGAAGGATTACTACTTGCTAATTATTCCAAAGATGAATATGACTCTGAAGATTGGGCGCCTTATTCTCTCTTGATGTTTAAAAATTCTTTAGATGTTACAAAGCGGATGAAATTAGTTACTCCTGAAAAAATGGATCTAACTTCCGGTAATAAAAGAGTAGTTTTAGCAAGGGATGATTTTATGTGTTTGATGGTTGTAGCCGATGTTCAAACAGACGATCTGTTGAGTATTCGGGTCAATCAGGGTATGGAAATCGCCAGAAGATATGTTTCAGAAAGATATAGTGAAAAAATAATCTCTCAATCGGAGAATGCTTATGTATGATGTATTAAGTGAATTAAATAAAACTTCCGGTATCACCGGTTCTATGGTGGTTGGGAATGATGGAATTGTTATTGCGGCAGATCTTCAGGAATCTCTTGAAGATGAAGCTGTGGGGGCATTAGCGGCATCGATAACAACCAACATACAAAAATCTCTCGACCGTCTTGAAACAAAACCGCTCAAGCAGATTACAATTGAAGCGGATAACTCAAAGTTGTTTTTTACAGATGCCAATATAGGAATTTTGGTTGTAACAACAGAGCAGAATGTTAACATCGGATTAGTTCGTTTAGAAATTAAAAATGCGTTGTCAAAATTGAAAACATTCAACTAAGTGTTAAAACTGAAGGTGAGAAATGGTATCAATTAATTATTCGTCAAGGGAAGTATGTTGTAAGATTGTTTTTTATGGTCCCGGTTTATCAGGGAAAACAACCAATCTTCAATATATTCATTCAAAGGTACCTCAAACTACACGGGGGAAATTAATCTCTCTGGCAACCGAAGCGGACAGAACCTTGTTTTTTGACTTTCTCCCAATAAATATTGGCAATATCAATGGGCTTCAGGCAAAATTTCAATTATATACTGTCCCCGGTCAGGTCTATTATAATGCTACCAGAAAGCTTGTCTTACGAGGTGTAGATGGATTAGTATTTGTGGCTGACAGTCAACCGGATAAAATGGATGAGAACATTGAATCTCTTTCTAATCTCGAAGAAAATCTGATAGAATACGGATTTGATATAAACAATATTCCAATTGTTATTCAATACAACAAGCGTGATCTTCCCGGAGTGATGTCAGTTGAAGAGATGCAGGAAAAACTAAATAAACGAGGCTGGAATTATTTTGAAGCATCTGCTTCAATAGGAAATGGTGTTTTTGGCACTCTTAAAATGATTATTAAACATGTTTTGGATAAAGCAAAAAACAGTGGCTCGGGTGCGCCGGTTAAACCGGTGCCTGAGGAACAAGTGCCAGAACAACCAACCTCCCAACATGAAACTCAATCATCTGAAGGTCCTAGTGTCGAAGGTTTCACTCAGGACGTTCCCCAATCTCCTGTAACTCCAACACAAGAACAACCTGTTGCGGCGTCTTATGCGGCAGATTCAAATACTCAAGGTCAGACTTCAACGGCAACTGTTACAAATCCTAAAACTCATACTGAACAGACAGATGCAAATAATCGACCTTTCCCTGGTTCAACTCAGGGAGTAAAAATAAATAAATCAGCCCAACCTGGTTATAAAACGTCTCAATCAGAAATTTCTGACCAGGCTTTGGGTGAAAATATTATTACGGAAAGAGAGTCATCGGACAACTCTGAATTAAATCGTCCGCTAATGGCTCCTTCACTTAAAAAAAATAATAAAAAGAAACGTGGCTTTTTAAAACGTTTGTTTGGAATTAAATAACCGCTGAGGAGGTTTTAATGTCTGACGGTAGTATGATAATATATGAAGAAGACGTTTCGAAAATTGAATCCATAATCTCAAAAATGATTAAAGGATGCGAAGCAAAATGTGCTTTATTAGTTGACAAGGATGGTCATTTAATAACTCGTCAGGGTTTTACCCATTCGTTGGATACAACGGCACTTGCGGCTCTGTTAGCTGGGTCATTTGCATCGACTCATGAGATTGCTCGTTTAGTAGGTGAGGAGGAATTTTCAGTTCTATTTCATCAAGGGAAAAAAGATCACATCCATATGTCTTTGGTGGGAGAAAGAACTATTCTGGTTGTTATCTTTGATGATAGAACAACTATTGGTATGGTTCGTCTGTATGCGCGGGAAACATCGACGGAACTTGCAAAAATATTTGATCAAATTAATGAAAAAAATGAAAATTCCGAGAAACAACCTATTGATCAAGAATTTACCGAGATGGCTTCTGATAAATTAGATGATATTTTTCAGGATTAGTCTTTGATTTTTTTTATTTTAAACAATTAATGGAATTTTAGTATGTCAACCGGACTTGGATCAGTATTAGTTAAAGCTGGGAAAATTACTCAAGAACAACTTGAGCAAGCTAAAACATTAGCTGACGAAAAAAAAGAAAAGTTCGAAAGTTCTTTGGTTCAAATTGGGGCTGTTGAATCCGAAGATGAAATAGCAAAATTTATTGGACAGCATTTAAAAATAGGTGCTCTTCGTTTGGGGGATGTGGAGCTTAATCCTGAAGTTATTAAGCTCATTCCAGTTGATATTGCCCGAAAATTCAAAGTTATAGCAGTCTCAAAATTAAATAAAACGCTTCTCGTTGCATTAAGTGACCCTAATAATATTTATGTTTTGGATGCTCTGAAATTTATTACCGGTTTAACAATTAGGCCGGTTATTTCTCCTGAAACGGCTATTGAGAAAGCAATCAATACGTATTATAGCGAAAGTTCCGGTCTCTCAGATATTGTTAAAGATATGGAAGAAGATGACCTGGAAGTTGTTTCTGTTGACGAAGGTGGTCCCAGCGAATCTGATATTTTGTCAGCTATCTCTGATAAGCCATTGGTCAAATTAGTTGATTCAATTATTGCCGATGCTATTCGTGGAGGAGCCTCTGATATTCATATTGAAACTTATGAGAGAAAAATTAGGGTAAGATATAGGGTTGATGGTGAATTGCATGAAATGGCTCCGTTGCCTTTTAAATATCGTGCCGCTATTGTTTCAAGAGTGAAAATTATGGCTGAGCTGGATATTTCGGAACGAAGGCTTCCTCAGGATGGACGAATCAAGATTAAAATAAGCGGTCGAACAGTTGATCTTCGTGTCTCTGTTTTGCCAACAATTTTTGGTGAAAAAGTTGTAATGCGTATTTTAGATCCAATGGCGTTACAAGTTGATTTGACCAAACTTGGTTTTAGAAAAGATGATCTCAATAAATTTGAACGAAAAATTAAACTGCCCTATGGTATTATTTTGGTTACCGGACCTACCGGTTCGGGTAAAACGACAACTTTGTACTCTTCTTTGAAAACTTTGAATACAACTGATGTGAACATTATGACGGCTGAAGATCCGGTCGAATTTAATTTTGAGGGTATAAATCAGGTTGCGGTAAAATCAGATATTGGTCTTTCGTTTGCTTCATCTTTAAGGTCATTCCTAAGACAGGATCCAGATATCATTATGGTTGGTGAAATTCGTGATGGTGAAACTGCAGAAATTGCTATTCGAGCAGCATTAACTGGCCATCTTGTTTTAGCAACTTTACATACTAATGATGCTCCTTCGTCTATTAACCGTCTAATTGATATGGACGTGCCTTTTTATCTGGTTGCATCAGCAACCAAAATGATTTTGGCTCAAAGGATGGTTAAAAAGATTTGTCAAAATTGTAAAGAAGAAGTAAATCTAACTAAGGAACAAGTAGAAGGTCTTGGGGTCCCTGATGAGCTTTTGAAAAATATTCGTGCCTTTAAGGGGAAAGGGTGTGCTGAATGTAACAATACCGGAAAATCTGGACGTACCGGTATTTATGAAGTTATGCCAATTACTCAGGGAATTGAAGATTTGATTTTAAGTAGAGCTTCCGATTCTGAAATTGCAGATTTAGCTGTTAAAGAAGGAATGTTTAACCTCAGAATGTGTGCCGTTGAAAAGATGAAAAACGGTATTATCAGTATTGATGAAGTTATTGCTGTCAGCTCTAACGGCTAAGCTCTACCTGTCCGTAAACATTATATCTTTCAACAACTTAGAATGATAATAATTTACGAATCATTGTCAAGGTTTGTCTGTTTTCGCCGATAAATTTATTAAGTGAATTATTTTTACTTATACAAAAATATTTGAATTGGAGATTAAATGGCAAGTTTGCGTGAACTTTTAGAAGAGATGGTAAAATCGGGAGCCTCGGATTTACATTTAACAGTAGGTGCTCCACCGGTTATAAGAATTGACGGTAAATTGGTTAGGACCAAGCATGATATTCTTAACAGCGAGCAGATAAAAAAACTGGCTTATTCAATGCTAAATGAAAAACAGAAAATGAAATTTGAACAGAATTCAGAACTTGATTTATCGTTCGGTATTGAAAAAATGAGTCGTTTCCGTTGCAATATTTTTATGCAAAGAGGAAATGTGGCGGTTGCACTTCGGCAGATTCCTTATGAAGTTAAATCTTTTGAAGAACTTGGTTTGCCGAAAGTCTGTTCTGATTTAGCTTCTCTTCCAAGAGGATTGGTATTAGTTACCGGACCTACCGGTTCCGGTAAATCAACCACTTTAGCAGCTATCATAGATAAGATTAACAAAGAGAGAGCAGTACATATAATAACAGTAGAAGACCCGATAGAATATCTACATCGTCACCAAAAAGCGTTAATCAACCAGCGTGAAGTTTATGCAGATACAACTTCATTTTCAGTTGCATTAAAATATGCTCTTCGTGAAGATCCGGATGTTGTTTTGGTAGGTGAGATGCGTGATTTGGAAACTATCGAGGCGGCTTTATCGATTTCTGAAACAGGGCATCTGGCTTTTGCTACTTTACATACTAATTCTGCAGCGGAGTCTATAAATCGTGTTGTTGATGCTTTTCCGTCCAACCAGCAAGAGCAGATAAGAGTATCATTATCATTTTCCATTCAGGCTATTTTATCTCAAACATTGATTCCCAAAATTGGTGGAGGTCGGTGTATGGCTCAAGAAATTATGATTGCAACCCCCGCTATTAGAGCTTTGATCCGGGATGATAAAATTCATCAAATGTATTCGATGATACAATCCGGACAGAAATATGGAATGAAAACGTTGAATCAATCTCTTAGTGAATTATATCATGGTGGCAAAATTACCTTAAATGATGCAATGAATTATAGCCAGAATCCACAAGAACTGTCAGAGATGATTTCACGAAACAAGTCAGCGGCTTTTGCTTAAGAAAAGAAAGGATATGATATATGCCAGTCTTTGAATACAAAGGTAAGACACTTGCCGGCGCCCAGGTGAATGGGTCATTAAAAGCTAATTCAAAAGAAGATTTAGAAAGAGTCTTAAGACAAAATCGAATTTTGGTTTCATCTATTTCGAAAAAAGCTCCCGAGATTGAATTCAAAATAGGTACAGGGATAAAGAAAGTTGAGGTCTCTCGTTTTACCAGACAGTTTGCAACAATGATTGGGGCAGGTTTGCCGATGGTACAGTGTCTTGATATTTTAGCTCAGCAGTCGGAAAATAAAGAATTAAGAAAAATAATCGCAGATGTGAAAGAAGGCGTTCAGGGAGGAGCTACTCTTTCCGATGCTATGGCACGGCATCCTAAAGTTTTTGATCCGCTTTACACTAATATGGTTGAAGCGGGAGAAGTTGGTGGTGCCTTGGATGCTATTTTAGTCCGTTTAGCTGTGTACCGTGAAAAAGCAGACCAGTTGGTGAGAAAAGTAAAGGGTGCAATGATATATCCTTCGGTGATTGTTGTCGTTGCTACCGGTGTTACAGTTAGTATGTTAGCCTTTATCGTTCCGGTTTTTGCAAAAATGTTTGGTGGCTTAAATGCAGATCTTCCGGCACCAACCCAGGTTGTTTTACAAATTTCGAATTTTCTGAAAGCTAATTTCGTTTATCTGACGTTAGGCACAATCGGGTTATTCGGAGCTTTTGTTTGGTGGAAAAAAACACCGAATGGGGCACTTATGTTTGATAAGATTTTACTTCGATTGCCGGTTATGGGGAATTTGGTAAGGAAATCTTCAGTAGCAAGATTTACCCGTACATTGGGAACTTTGCTTGCCTCCGGTGTTTCAATCTTAGAAGCATTAGAAATTACTGCTAAAACATCGGGCAACTTGGTTATTGCCGCGGCAATTAATAAATCAGTTGTTTCTATTGCCGAAGGTGATACGATTACCGGTCCATTACGTGAATCAGGAGTGTTTCCGCCGATGGTAACCCAGATGATTTCGGTTGGTGAACAAACTGGTGGTTTGGATGAAATGCTTAATAAAATTTCCGATTTTTATGATGAAGAAGTTGATGAAGCGGTAACCGCTTTAACTTCGGTGATAGAACCGATTATTATCGTTTTTATGGGTATTGTCATCGGTGGTATTTTGGTAGCTATGTATCTTCCGATGTTTGACATTATCGGAAAGATATAATTAAAATATAAATTAACTCATCTTTTAAATAACGGCGCTTTCGGGCGCCGTTAATATTATGGAACTGTCTGATAGGTCAAAAAGTTTAGGTTGGTTCATTCCATTAAGATTGGCATCGTTTATAATTTTATTTGCGGTGGTTGTTTTATATATGGGGTATCCGCCATTTCTTCAACTACAATTTATAATATATGCCAGTTTAACATTAGCCTTTACTCTTCTGCTTACTGTTGACAAAAAACTAAAACTGATTAATGCTACTTATTCATTTATAAGTTTACAGTTTCTATTTGAGATATTGATTGAATCCGGAATTATTTATGCTACCGGTAATGTGAATTCTCCGTTCTCAGGTTTATTTGTTCTTACTATTGTATCTGCCGCTTTAGTTTATGGAATGGTTGGGACATTACTTATTGCATCAGCTGTTTCTTTTTCATACGCCTTTATTATATGGTTGGGGTTATTTAACAGTACCGATGCATCTTTATCACTTTATGCTATTCAAACAATATTTATTGGACATGAAAATGTTTTTTATTCAATTTTACTTCATATATTGATATTCTATTTAGTAGCATTTATTTCCGGATATCTTACCGAAAGACTTAAATTAAAAGATAAACAGCTTGAAGTAACTTCTAAAGCTCTCAAGCGAGCAAGATTGGAAACCGATGATATTTTATTGCACCTAAATTCCGGACTTTTAACAATCGACCAAACCGGTCTAATAATTTTCTTTAATCGTGCCGCTGAAGAGATATTAGGATACAACAGTCATGATGTAAAAGGATTACATTGTCAGGAGGTATTTTCTGAAAGAATGCCTCTTTTAGCAGATTATCTGATGGAGGGGTTGAACAAAAAGATTAATTACCCTCGTAAAGAAATTGATATTAAATCTAAAGACGGATATCAAATACCTTTAGGGTTATCAACATCGGTATTAAAAGAAAATGATGGAAACTTAAGAGGAGTGATTACTATTTTTTCCGATTTAACGGAAGCTAAAAATATGGAAAGTAAAATTAGAGCTGCTGATAAATTGGCGGCGGTTGGTGAATTGTCAGCATCAATTGCACATGAAATAAGGAACCCCTTAGCCTCAATTTCCGGTTCGGTTGAAGTTCTCAATAATGATTTAAAACTGACCGGTGACAATAAACAGCTGATGGGGTTAATTGTCAAAGAATCTCATCGGTTAAGTAAAATTCTGAGTGAATTTTTATTATATGCCAAAATTGATAAGCCAATTTATAACAAAGTTGAATTATGTCATCTGATTAGTGAAGTAATTCAGCTTTTATATCATCATCATTCTTTTCATTCAGGGATAAGAATTAAACTTGAAACGGATATGTCGATTATATATGTGATTGGCGATGAAGATTTGTTTAAGCAATTATTTATAAATTTGATGGTTAATGCCTGCGAAGCCATAGGTTCGGCAGATGGCGAT
The DNA here is from genome assembly GCA_034659415.1 of Candidatus Zixiibacteriota bacterium. Taxonomy (GTDB): domain Bacteria; phylum Zixibacteria; class MSB-5A5; order GN15; family FEB-12; genus QNAD01. The sequence goes on from JAYEHE010000092.1 coordinate 9,261, forward strand.
ATTATTTGTCGGATAGCTAAAAATCAAAATAGCGAAATGGTAGAATTTTATTTACAGGATAACGGTCCCGGTATTTCCGATGAACATCTTAAAAATATTTATAAACCGTTCTATTCCACAAAAAAATTAGGAACCGGACTGGGGTTGGCAATTGTCCATCGTGTTTGCCAGACATTAAATCTGAAAATGTCAGTTGTGACTCAAATTAATGAGGGGACAACTTTTTTAATAGAAATCCCTGAATTTGTCGTTAATATTCAAAAAAATGAACAATATACTACTGCTTGATTAATATATTTTTTCATATTATTTTCTTTTAAAATGTATAATATTTCAGAAACAATAAACTGGAGAAAAAATGAGTTATAAACTAAATATATTTTGTTTAATTTTACTTTTAATTCTGGTAGCCGGATGTGGTAAAAAAATAATTATCGGAGAAGAGAATCATAGTCAAATAGATAAAATAGCAGTACAAGCAAATGGCGGTTATGCCATTTCCTCAAATAAACTTTACCAAATCCTAAACGAAAGTGATTTAATGCCTTTTGGCGGCGTGGTCCCCAAAGATGAGCTGGTGGCTTATTTGGATAGTATTGTTCTTAGTGATATTGCTTATATTGCTTCTTATCAAGTAAACTTAAAAGAATATCCGCAATTATGGATAGAATATAATACCCGTTATGGTAATTTCTTGAATAAAACATTCATTGGAGAGTTTGTCAAAAAGAGCATGACAGCCGATTCGATGGAAGTCGTTGAGCATTTTAATAGCCATCCCGAATTATATGAACTTGAAGAGCAAGTTGATATGTCTCAAATTCTAATTAAAAAGAGTGGTTTATTGAATTCTGCTGATTCTTTGAAATATAAAGCAATGTCTCCCGAAGAATTTGATGAAGCCTTAAAAGATTATGCCTTTTATGTTTACGGCTTAATAGGTAAGACGAAAATGTTCGGTTCTGCCGCAAGAGAATATTCTCATGATGATTTTTCCGGACCAAGTGATGGTCGAATAGGATTTGTTTCTCGGGGTATTTATTATGATCCATTTGACTCGGTTGCGTTCTCTTTGAAAAATGGAGAATGGTCAGAACCTTATTTGGACCCGGATGGGTGGCATATCATTTATGTCGAAGAATATATACCTGATGGCTTACCTGAATTTACGACTGATGTTTATAATTTTGCCATGGTTAATGTTTTAACAGAAAAATCAAACAAACGAGGGGCGGAAGTTATTGATTCCCTGAAAAATTTTGTTAAGGACATTGTTTACAATAATGAAGTGTTAGACGGTGATATATACAGAATGGATATAGATACATGGCTGGCTATTGTTGATGGAGTTGATACTGTTAAGTCATTTCATATTAAAAAATATGAAGAAACATATCGCTCAAGATATAAAGTACGTAATTCTACGTCTGAAATGAAAAAGAATATGATTAATGATGCATTAAATTGGTTTGTTCTAAGAAGAGCGGCTTACAAAATGGAAATTGATACTCTCCCATGGGTAATTGCTGAGAAAAATAAAATCTGGAGTAATTTGGGTATGCAGATTGTTTACAATGATAGCAAAGATTTTGGATATAAAGTTCCCGATAGTTTATCAAAGAAGTATTATGAAGAACATAAATCAGACTATGTCTATGATAATAATTTCTATCTTCAGCAAATAATTTGTGAAGATTCTGTTTACTGTGAATTTGTTCGTGACCAGTCAAGCACAGGTATAGATTTTATGGAGTTGGCAAAAGAATATTCAATTGGTAAAACAGTTGAGGAAAAATTAAAACTTGCTGATATTGGAGATGTCTCAAAAGAAGATATGTCTAAGAAAATGTGGGTTTCATTATTTAAAGTCAAAGAAGGGGAGGTGTCCCCCCCCATAAAACTCGATGACTATTACCATATTATTAAAAAGGTGAAAGTTTACGTATCTAAGAGTTATGGAAAAGTCAAATACAAGATTGATAATATACTTGAGAAGCGTCACGATGAAGAAGTAAAAGAGAATTTCAAGAAAAATCTTTTTGATAGGTTTAATGTTAAGTATTTATTTAGTGATCTGGAGTTTGAACTGGAACCATTAATGAATAGATAGGAACAATGGTGAATACAACCAGTTCATCATCTGACCAGATAAGCTTTTTAGGAGAAGCAGTTCGCAAGCTTACTCATACGGGAGCTTTAATTATCCCTGTATCCTATTATTATTTTGATATATCAAAACGAGATATGCTATTTTTTGTGGGGGGAGCTTTCTTATTAATGCTTTTAATAGATATCTTACGCATAAAAAATTTAAGTATCTGGGATAATTTTATAAAAAAAATTATTTCTCCGATAATTAGACAACATGAATTTGCAGGTGATTTTACCGGAGCGACATATATACTTTTGTCTATTTTTCTTACGATTCTTTTATTCTCCAAACCAATAGCCGTAACAGCTCTTGCTTTTATTATGGTTGGCGATAGTTTAGCCGCCTTAATAGGCAGGAAATTCGGTCGCCATAAAGTTTTTAAGACAAAATCCATTGAAGGTTTTTTGGGCTGTTTGAGCGGTACTTTAATTGTGGCTTATTTTGCTCCGGAATTGACGTTTTATGTCACAATCCCAGGGGCAGTTATAGCCGCTATTGTTGAATTGCTTCCTTTGCAAATCGATGATAATCTTACAGTTCCGCTGATATCGGGATTATTTATGATGATAATTCAGGTTGTTATTTTATAAAAGTTTTTTGAATAATATTGTTGTTATATTCGTATAAATGTTATATGTTATTATTGTATAAAGGAATCCCAACTTTTATAATGGAGGGAAATTAATGTCAAAAGGAAAAGTTGAATTTTTCAACGATCGTAAAGGGTACGGTTTCTTAAGCAGTAAAGATGCGGACAACTCAGTTTATGTGCATTACACGGACATTGAGATGAATGGATTCAAGACGCTTAAGGAAGGACAGCAGGTTAATTTTGAGGTCGTTGATACAGAGCGCGGTTTAAGAGCGCAAAATGTAAAACCTTCTGATTATTAATTGAGCCAATATTTTCAAAGAGATTAAAGCCGTCCGCATTCCGCAGGCGGCTTTTTTTATGCTTGACAATTATTGGGGGTAATCGTCTAATTAATAAGACGCTCAAAAATTTTTAAGCATCTTGTGTCTGAGTTGTTAGTTCAGAGAGTAGTGAAAGTTATTCAGTAGTATTAGAACCTTTTTAATGGTATTAATATGAGAACTTATTCTTTGGCTTATGTTTTGTTATTTGAAAATTTTGTCAATTTTTTCTTGAAACCTACGATATTTTTCAACAGATCTGAGTATTTTTTTATTGATAAGCGATTGTAAGTGGAAGGTAGGCTTATTGTAAAATAAGCCTACTGAATTTTCAATTTTATAAGAAAAATAAAATGTTATGACAAAAACATATTGGAAAATCGGTTTTGACTTAAAAAGTAAATACCAGAAGAATTTGCTGTTAAGCATTTGTATTGTAAATGGATTATTATTGATACCGGTAATGATATTTGTTCTGTTTTTGTCAGAAAATTCGATTGATAAACTTGATATTAATTTTGATACATTATCAAATAAAAATGAAGGTGATAGTTCCTCATCAGGTAAAAACGCACAAGGTAGCAATGATTTATCATATTCTATGCTTCTGCCATCGGATTTTCCAAAAGGATATATTGGTAAAGTAAAAATAATTCGTGAATATAAAAAACCGGAAATAAATGTAAGTAATTCCGTAACTGCCAATTCAACAAATTATAATATTCCAATTTGTGATGTTTCTAATGACGAGATTTCTTTTGGAGACGGTTCTGGTAACTTTTATGGTTATGGCGATGATGATTTCGGTTTGCCGGGACAGAAATCATTGTTAGGAATTGCTTGGGAAAAATATCCTAAGGGTTTAGGTCAACGGAAGATTGAAATACCAAAACCTGATGAGCCGGCATTTATAAGATTAACAGAGATGCCAAGGCATCCGGCTGATGCGTATAAAATTACCGGCAAAGTAGTAGTTGAATTTATTATCACAAGAAAAGGTACAATTTTAAATAGAAAAGTTCTAAGTGAAACTCCTCTGGATTTGGGATTTGCTAAGGCTGTTTTAGGAGCATTGAACGAAGCTTGGTATTGGCCCGCAAAAAATAAAGGAGAAGCTATAAATACTAAAGTTACTCTGACATGGGAAATGTGTTGGAATTGTGAACTTGAAATAACATGTAGCGACGAGAGATTAATTGTAAATAAGTAAAATGAGTTTAACATGAAATTAGCAATTTTTTTATTTTTGAGTTTTATGCTGGTATCCCAAATTTCAGGGCAGAATAATAATTATGATGTTGGCAGTGATAGACCTCCAGAACTCTCACATTTTAGAAGGATGTCTCTCCCAAGACCACCCCAAACATATAGCTTATCACCATCAATAGACTCCGCAACTAATCGGCTTGTCATTAACATCATACCGAAACAAGGTCGAAATGTGATGGTTTCAAGTTCTATAAGCGACAGTGCTGTTATAATTACTTTAGGTAAAACCAGCAATCATGAAACACGTGGCATCTACCTTCCGAAGCTCGATAATTTTGACCTATATTTAACCCAAACAGATTTCTCCGCATTATACCTTTCTTTGAAAGATACCGCCCACTATCGTATTGAACGACACACAGAAGATTCGCTGTTTATGTATGAAATCAAAAAGTACGGATTTATAGAATTAGAGCAAAAGGAATTTCTGGAACTCGCCAAGAATAGATTTTTGTGGCAAGGCAATTTAAATGAAAAATAATTACTCAAAACAATTATTGAATACGTTTAATAGTATGGGCTTAATACGAAATTTCAACGAAATCGTATGTTGAAAATTGGTAAAACTCTGAAAAAGTTTTTCTTCTGCTTTTGTGAGAGGTGATAAACATGTCCAGAACTTACTGGAAAATCGGTTTTGACTTAAAAAGTAAATACCAGAAGAATTTGCTGTTAAGCATTTGTATTGTAAATGGATTATTATTGATACCGGTAATGATATTTGTTCTATTTTTGTCAGAAAATTCGATTGATAAACTTGATATTAATTTTGATACATTATCAAATAAAAATGAAGGTGATAGTTCCTCATCAGGTAAAAACGCACAAGGTAGCAATGATTTATCATATTCTATGCTTCTGCCATCGGATTTTCCAAAAGGATATATTGGTAAAGTAAAAATAATTCGTGAATATAAAAAACCGGAAATAAATGTAAGTAATTCCGTAACTGCCAATTCAACAAATTATAATATTCCAATTTGTGATGTTTCTAATGACGAGATTTCTTTTGGAGATGGTTCTGGTAACTTTTATGGTTATGGCGATGATGATTTCGGTTTGCCGGGACAGAATCCATATTTACCTCAGCCGAGAGAAGAGTGGGATATTATTGAAAATGGATACTTTGGAGATATTCTTTTTAACCGGCTGGCTGTAGCCAGGCTTGCATCGCCAAAGTGGCCATCGAAAGCTAACCGAAATGATACTGGAATTGTCGAAGTCATTTTTACCATTTTTAAAGATGGTTATATCTCTTTATGGGATGATATTGAGATTATAAAAGAGTTTCCACAAGGTAGAGATTTTGGTCTTTCAGTAAAATATGCAATATATCGCAGGAGCATATTTAAAGCCGCAGTAAAAAACGGCAAACCAGTGGATACAAAAGTTAAGCTTGTCGTTAAAATTTGTCAGGGGTGCAAATCTTACGTTGTTTCTCAGAATAATGTAGTTATTGCTTCTACTATAAGATAACGAAGAATTAATAATAGAATTCCATTTTTTATCTTCCTTGTTTATGCTGTTAACTTATTTTATATTCACTCCATGAAAACTATAGACTTAAGATCCGATACGGTTACAAAACCTTCGCAGGAAATGTTACAAGCTATCATCAACGCCGAAGTTGGCGATGATGTTTTAGGTGATGACCCGACTGTTAAAGAATTGGAAATGTATGTTGCCAATCTTTTTGACAGGGAAGCCTCATTATATGTACCTTCGGGTACGATGGCTAATCAGATAGCGTTAAAAGTAAACAGTCTGATTGGCTGGGAGCTTCTATGTGAAAGAGATTGTCATATTGTCAATTATGAAGCCGCAGGTCCGGTTGTGCATTCAGGATTATTAATAAACTTATTGAATACTGAACGGGGTATGATACTTGCTGAAACAATCAGGCAGAATGTCAGGCCTATAAATATCCACTGTCCGTTAACAAAAATGGTGGCTCTTGAGAATACCCATAACCGTCATGGCGGAACTATTCTTCCTCAGGATGAAATTCTCAAAGTGCGTGAAGTCTGTAATGAGTTCAATCTGATTTTTCATTTGGATGGTGCCAGAATCTGGAATGCCCATGTTGTTACCGGCTTATCTTTGCCAGAGTTGACCAAACCGTTTGATTCTGTATCAGTCTGTTTATCTAAAGGATTAGGAGCGCCGATTGGTTCGATGATTTTGGGTACTGCTGAATTTATCGAAAAATGTCGGCGTGAAAGAAAAATATTCGGTGGGGGTATGCGACAAGCAGGATTAATTGCTGCGGCTGGGTTATATGCGGTGAAAAACAATATCCCAAGATTGGCTGATGACCATAGTAATGCAAAGTTTTTGGCAAATGAATTAAACAAGCTTCGTTTGTTTGAAGTGGATTTAACGCTTGTGGATACGAATATAATTCTGGCTGATATTATGGATGGTTCAACTGCAGAGCAGATTTTGGATAAAATGTCAGAAATCTCTGTTTGGGCAGTTCCTTTCGGTCCAAACCGGCTAAGATTTGTTACTCATCTGGATGTTACCAAGGAAGATTGTAAAGAGGCTGTTGAAAGGCTCAAACAGATATTTAACTGAGTGGCAGAGACTTGTGTGATACAAAAATATTACTTGTTATTTAATCAACATTTCTCTATACTTAATTTGTATCAAATAAATATTTCTAATTTCTAATGTGAGGAGGAAGTTATGTTTGATAGTATGACAGAATTTACTTTGATAAGCTCATTGATTGTAGGCTTGTCTTTTGGTGTCGGGTTTAGTTTATATTTTAAAAGACCTAAAACAATTTATGCTTTTGCTATAACGTTGTTGCTTAATGTATTATCACCGTGGATTGGTGTAAATACGGCCTTACTTGATGTCTCATGCTCATCAGAAGCACAACTAATGGCTTCACCATTTTTATTCAGTTTTTTCACTGTAATAAATATTATTTATATAATCAGGTTTTTTAAGCTTAAATTAAAACCAGCCTAAATTTATAATATTTAACGGCTGGTTTCCACATCAGCCGTTTTTATTAAATATAAACCGATAATGATTCACCAAACCGATCTTACGACTGATAAATAATCCTGTTGAAAATAATCGAATACAAAAAACAACTTGCTTTTATTAACAAGATACAATAATATTGATTTTGCTGTAAGCGGGAGTAACTCAGTTGGTAGAGTGATAGCCTTCCAAGCTATTTGTCGCGAGTTCGAACCTCGTCTCCCGCTCTTTTATTGCTATGAGTAGCAATAAGTTAAAAGATTTTTATTTTTTTTGAGTTTGTTTTTTTTTAGGAAATTGTTCAAAATATGAACAATTTGGCTAATAATATATTGAAAACTCCCGAAAAATAAAAAATATGATTAAATTTGTTTTTAGGACATATTTTTTCAATTAATGCCTTGACAAGCCATTGGATACGTATATCTTGTATGGCTTGCTAAAGGTGGTTAGCCTTTTTTTTTGCATTAATTTTGGTGTGAGAAAATTAAAAACCGCCCAGATAGCTCAGTCGGTAGAGCACATCCTTGGTAAGGATGAGGTCACCGGTTCAATCCCGGTTCTGGGCTTTTAGAAAGAAAACTTTGGAGGATTGCCTAAGTCATGGCTAAAGAGAAATTTGAACGTACAAAGCCCCACGTAAATGTGGGCACAATCGGTCACGTGGACCATGGAAAAACGACATTAACGGCAGCGATGACGATGTA
>JAYEHE010000093.1:0-4579 GCA_034659415.1 Candidatus Zixiibacteriota bacterium
GCCAATTCACTCATTAATAATTTTAAGATTACCAATTATTTCGATGATTTTAATATTGCCGTTCCGCCATCGATTGTCTTAGGAAGTGATGTTTTCGATCAATTTATAGAGCAGAATAATTTACATGATTTTGCCATTTCTTGCGGCGATGACGAGGAAATAATTCAGACGTTTTTAGATGCTACTTTTCCTCCAACATATAAAGAACAGCTACGATTGTTTTTGAATCTTATAAGATATCCAATAGCGGTAAGGTCTTCGAGTTTATTGGAAGATTCAAGGTATCTTCCTTTTGCTGGAATTTATCAAACTTATATGTTGCCCAATAATAATTACAACTTGGAAGTTCGTCTGGAAGAACTTTTAATGGCTATTAAAAAAGTGTTTGCTTCTACTTACAGCCGTCATGCAAAAGATTACATTAAATCTACTCCTTATCGCTTAGAAGAAGAAAAGATGGCGGTTATTATTCAAAAGTTGGTTGGTGCCCGTTATGAAAATAGATTCTACCCCAGCTTTTCCGGAGTTGTAAGATCACACAATTTTTATCCCTTGCCTCCCATGACATCATCTGATGGTATTGCCGCAGTAGGGTTAGGATTAGGACGAACAGTAGTTGAAGGTAGTGGGACAATTCGATTTTGCCCCAGCCACCCAAAACATTCAAATCAATTTTCAACTGTAGATGATACTCTAAAATATTCACAAAAAGAATTCTATGCCATTAAACTTGAAAATCCTGAAGAAAAAAGAGATTATAATAAGACTATGCAACTGGTAAAATATAATCTGGATACTGCAGAAAAAGATGGATTACTTTCAGCCATGGGTTCAACGTATTCTCATGAAAACAATACCATAACCGATGGCACCTCTCGGAATGGAGTTCGACTGGTAACATTTGCACCAATTTTAAAAAATAATTATATCCCTCTTCCTGAAATACTGGAAATATTAATGGAGATAGGTAGCTGGGGAATGAGCACACCGGTTGAGATTGAATTTGCCGTAAATCTTTCTACTCCCAAAGGGGTCCCCAAAGAATTTGGTTTTTTACAAATGAGACCCTTGGTGAAAAGCCACGAAGCCGAAGAACTTGATGTTGACAGCTATGATACGGAAACTCTTTTGTGCAATTCAAACCAGGTACTTGGCAACGGCCATATTGATAATATTAAAGATATAATCATGATTGATAAGTCTCGGTTTGATCGTGCAAAAACCCGTGAGGCGGCTAAAGAAATCCATCAGTTTAATGTTGAACTTCGAGAAAAAAATATACCATATTTATTGATAGGTGTAGGCCGATGGGGCTCATCTGACCCTTGGTTGGGAATACCAGTTACTTGGGATGAAATAAACGGTGCCAAAGTTATCGTTGAAACCAGTTTTGAAGATTTCTCTGTGGAACCATCGCAAGGAACCCATTTCTTTCAGAACATAACGTCTTTTAGAATTGGATATTTTACAATAAATGATAATTTGGAAAATGAATATATTAATTGGGATTGGTTGAGAAAAAAACGAGCTGTTAAAAAAATGAAATTTACTAAACATATTTCTCTAAAAAAACCATTAACGATAAAAATGAATGGCCATTCCAACCGTGGTATTATTTTACGACCAAAAAGATAATTTTAGGATTTGTAGTTTTTGACGATACAATCAAAAAAACCTCAAATATAATAATATGCTGATGAAATTATTTGATATCATTCGAAGAGGTGCTTTTGTTGCTCCGAATAATATTGCTGTTACACACGGAGATAAAAATATTTCCTATAAAGAACTTTTATTGGCTGTAAACAATACGGCTAATAAAATATCAGAACTTAATTTACCGCAAGGAACAAAAACCGCTATTTATTATGAAAATTCAATTGAATACGTAATTCTGTTTTTTGCAATTCAAAAAGCCAATTTAGTCACTGTCCCTATTGATACATCCTTAAAACCTGATAAAATTAATTTTATTCTTAATGATTGTAACGCCAAACTATTTTTTGTACAGAACAAGTTTCTAAGATTTGTAAATAAAATTTTTACGCAAAGTACTCAGATTTCTACTATATTTATTGAGAAAGATATTGAATTAGAAATCAAAAACGTAAAAATAAGAATACTCTATAATATATGCGATATAGAAAAGAATGATGTAATATTTGAGTCTCTTATTTCAAATATTGATAATTTGATGCCGTTAACAGAAGTAAGCTATGAATTGATTCCTAATTGTTCAAAAGAATTGGCGGCAATATTTTATACGTCTGGAAGTACCGGTAAACCCAAAGGAGTAATGTTATCACATCTCAATCTAATAGCCAACACAGCCGGAACAATTGAATACCTAAAATTAAATCCAGATGATTCCGTAATAGTTATTCTTCCGTTTTATTATATTTATGGTAATTCATTGCTCTTAACCCATTTTATGATAGGTGGAAGATTGGTAATTGATAACCGGTTTGCATTTCCTCAGACTGTACTGGAAACAATGATAAAAGAAAAAGTTACCGGTTTTTCCGGTGTCCCTTCGAATTTTATGATTTTATTAACTAACCATAGTTTTACTTCTGAGCATCTACCCTCTTTACGTTATGTTACTCAAGCAGGAGGGGCAATGGCACCTGAAGTTATCAAAAAAGTAATAACGGCTCTTCCGGAAAAAGAAATTTTTATCATGTACGGTCAAACCGAAGCATCTCCCCGAGTTACTTATTTACCTCATGAAAAACTAACTGATAAAATTGGATCTATCGGAATTCCCATTCCAGGTTTGTATATTAAATTATTAAATGATAACAAACAAGAAGTTGAGATTGGCGAAGTTGGAGAAATTGTTGTATCAGGTGATAGCGTTATGTTAGGTTACTGTAATGAACCGGATGAAGAAAAACAGGTATTACAAAATGGCAATTTATATACCGGTGATTTGGCACATAAAGATAAGGATGGATATTTCTTTATCGTCTCTCGAAAAAAAGAAATAATTAAAGTAGGCGGCAACAGAGTTGGTGCCAAAGAGATTGAAGAGCGGATTCTGGAACATGAGGCTGTGCATGAAGTAGCCATAATATCGGTTAAGGATGAAATTTTGGGCGAAGCTATCAAGGCTTTTATTGTAACGCATGATGGACAAAATTTAACTGAAAAAGAAGTTCAGGAATTTGTGATGATAAAATTAGCTCGACATAAAGCTCCCAAATTTGTTGAGTTGATTGATAAATTGCCTAAATATCAGTCCGGTAAAATAAACAAATCAGCATTATCTGAATTGTGAGTAGGTAGTATCCTCTGAATTAAAAATTCATAAATATTCAGGATAGGTTTTTTTTATCCAACTTATAGTTTTTTTATATAATTCCTGAGCAAATTGAATAATTTCTGTAACCTCTTTTTCAGAGGTAGTTCCAACAGAATCATAAGAAACCATATGTCTTTTTTTTCTAATACTATCCAAAAAAGAAATTTCTTCTTGAGGAATTTTCATCGTAAACCTTAAAGATTGAATTGAATAGTAATGGCTATTAGCACCTTCAGAAACTCTATATTCAAATATTCTAAGAGCAATCGTAGAACAGCTTAACAATGCTGAGTAAGCCATAGCAAGACGCCAATCTAAGGAAATGTCTTTATTAAGTGAATCTTTTATATCTCTTTCAATTTTAAGGCATAATGTATTTATTTCAGCCTTAGAGGATTTTTCCTGTTTTATCCATTTATTATTATACCAATTTTCCAGCGTCATTTATTTCCCCTATTAAATAGATAACTTCTGAGGCAAATACTGATTTAATAAAATGATGATCTGAAGTGTATTTACTCTTGAATTCATTTATTGAATAAACATTTAAGTTAATTGCTCTTTGAAAGATTTTTTCTAATGGAGTTGTTATTTTAACGAGATTTCGATAAGATATTTCAGAAACTATTAGTAAATCAATATCACTTGAAGCAACAAATTCACCTTTAACAAATGATCCAAAAATAACGGCTAACTTTATATCATTTTTAAATGGAAGCAAAGCTTTCTTAATTAAATCCACAATTCCGAAAGTTTTTATAATAATATTTTTTAATTCTTCAAAAATTGGATTATTTCTATTTGCTGAATACAATTTTTTAGTATTCACTCTTTCTATACTTAAAATACCTGCTGAAGTAAGTTTTTTTAACTCTCTTTCTATTGCTCCGGGTGATGTATTCGTCAAATTTGTAAATTCTCTTAAGTAAAACTGTTTTTCAGGGTTTAAAAAAGTTAGTCGTAATATTTTTTGCCTTGTTTTTGGAAATAATACATTAGCAATACTCTTTTTCTGGTCTTTTTCATTCATTTCATTTGTTCTCATTTCGAGAACAAATGAACTCAAATTGAGAACAAATGTCAAATAAAAAAGGCAGATATTAAATCTGACTTTTTTGAAAAATATGAAATTACTTATATTATTTTACAACGGTTATTTTCTTGCTATCAAGCAACTCTTCGCGATAGATATAAATTCTCTCTCTTTTTCTGATAAGTCCATTTTTTTAATAGATAAAAAAAATAGTAAATTTTCCGATAATACAAATATTGAAA
>JAYEHE010000094.1:0-4560 GCA_034659415.1 Candidatus Zixiibacteriota bacterium
TTTTTTGTCAATTTAAAATCACCCGCCCGATGATGCATAAAAAACCGGACGGGTTGACGACATCCCCCTACAGAAAGTTGCAGATAATAACCACCAATTTGGATATAACCCAACCAGTCAATAAATAACTGAAATACAGAAATTCTATTTCAACTCATACATATTATCAGTCAATATTGAGGTGTATTATTTTTATGAGTATTGATTGGCGGGGATATTTTTTAGTTTACACTTTTAATTTATTACTAAAATAATATGGGTCAATAGATATATATAACAGCGTAATTTTTGCGGTTTTGCAAAATCAATAAATTTGTTGATTAAATTTCGCTCTGAGCTTAATTCTATACCTATCAGATTATATTTATTTGGGAGATAATTATGGAATCTAATACCGTTGTTGCTATATCATTTATAATTTATTCTCTTTTTATAATTGGGATTGGACTTTATACAACCCGAATGCGAAAAAAAACCGGAGATGATTTTGTACTTGCTAATCGTGAACTGGGTCCCTGGGCATCGGCTCTGTCAGCTTCGGCTTCAGCTGAATCAGGATGGGTTATGCTTGGTCTGGTAGGCTTAGCTTTTACCGACGGTATATCAGCGATGTGGGTTGCACCCGGGATTGGAATCGGATATCTTTTTAACTGGTTTATATTAGCTGAAAAACTTCGCACAGAAACAGCAAAATCTGGTGCTGTAACTCTCCCTCAGTTTATTTTACAAAAATTAGATGTTAACTCCAAAGCTCTACGCTTGATTTCTGTAACTATAATTACGCTATCGATGCTTGGATATGTAGCCGCCCAAATGAACGCTGCCGGAAAAGCATTCGAAGCGACATTTTCTCTTGATTATACATGGGGTGTATTAACCGGAGCTATTATTATTTTGGCTTATACTGTTACTGGAGGTTTTCGGGCAATTTGCTGGACAGATATTGTGCAAGCATCATTTATGGTGGTTGCATTAATTGGCATGCCTATAATATTGCTGATTCATTATGGAGGCTATGAAACTATTTCATCACAACTGTCAGTAACCAATCCAGAACTATTGACTCTTTCAGGAGGAAATGTAGGTTTTGCATTACTTGGCATGATAGTAGGTTCATTAGGAATTGGATTAGGGTATCCGGGACAGCCACATGTATTGTCCAGATTTATGGCGGCAAAAGATAAAGCTACCGTTAAAAAAGGCGGCATTATCGCATTTGTTTGGTTCGTATTAGTATATATAGGAGCAATTTATTTTGGACTTTTTGCCCGTCTTCATTTTGGTACTCTTTCTGATCCGGAACAAGCCTTACCGCTCGCCTGTAACGACCTTCTTCCTGCAGTATTGGCAGGATTTGTTATTGCGGCTATTGTATCCGCAATATGTTCCACAGCCGACTCGCAACTGATAGTAGTGTCATCGACTATCTCACGAGATTTAATTCCGTTTTTCAAAAAAAAGAAAGATTCAGATTTTTCAAAAACATTAAGACTTGATAGAATTGTTTTGATTGTACTCGCTTTGTTATCGGTTCTTTTTGCATTGACAGAGAACAGAGTTATTTTTGAATTTGTGCTATATGCATGGTCTGCATTGGGAGCATCGTTTGGACCTTTGATTATTTTAATGTTATTATGGAAAAAGACAACCAAACAGGGTGCGATAGCTGGCATGGTAACCGGTGCTCTGGTAACGGTTATATGGAAAAATATAGACAGCCTTAAATCCCTGGTTTATGAACTGGTACCGGCTTTTATTTTAGCTTTTATTGCTGTCTGGTTAGTAAGTCTGATAACTTATAAAAAGAACAAATAGAAAAAAATAATGAATAAAAAATTTAAGAAGATTATTTACAGCTCGCTGATAATCATTGGTGCTTTAGTTTGTGGTTTTTTTCTGATTTTTTATTCTGTCTTAAACCTATCATTGCCTAAAACTGATGGATCAATCAGCATACAATCTATTGAAAATAATATAGAAATTACCTATGATAAAATGGGGTTACCACAAATATGGGCAGAGACTGAAACCGATGGATATTTTGCACTCGGTTATGTTCATGCCTCGGATAGATTATTTCAAATGGAACTAATCAGACGGGTGGCTCACGGTAGAATTTCTGAGCTTTTAGGCGAAGTGGCATTAAATCATGATAAACGGCAAAGACTGGTAGGACATGCAAAAATGGCGGCAGTGGCGGTTGGTAAACTAAATGATGATGATCGCAACAGATTAAATGCGTATGCTAAAGGCATCAATGAATATTACAAAAAATGTGCGGCATTACCTATTGAATTTTATTTGATGCAGATTGATTTTGAACCGTGGACTGTGTCTGATTTGGTTACAATTTTGAGTTTTCAAAGTTGGTTTTCCGATGCATTAATGAACCGTGATCTTTTCTTTGTAAAAACAGCAGAAAAATTAGGCGTTGAAAAAACAAAATTGCTAATTAAAGATTATCCTGATTGGGCTCCGACAACTATTGAATATAGCAATTTTTCAAATAATGAATCAATTATAGATGAAGCTCCTGAAGGCAAATTTGAAACCATAACTGATTATAAGTATTCCAAAAATTTTAAATCATTAAAACAATCTTTATATGAGCAGTTATTCTCAAACAACCAAACACCATTCACCAAATCTGTTTCGTCTAACGGATGGGCGGTGGCTCCATCACGTTCAGAATCGGGCAAGGCGATATTAGCCTCTGATCCACATCTGGAAATAACCCGACTACCAGAATTCTGGTATTATGTTGGTCTGCATATTAAAGAAACCAAAACAAATATTTTAGGTATCACCACTCCCGGCTTACCGTTTGTTGTTATGGGTCATAACGCTCAGGTAGCATTCTCTTTTACCGCCGGCGGAGTGGATATTACTGAATACTATCTGGAAAAAATAAATCCGAAAGATTCAAATCAGTACCAAACTGAAAACGGTTGGGAAAATTTTGACATTGAAACCGATACGATTAAAATTGCCGGAGAAAAATCACCAGTCATATATGATATTAAAAAAACAAGACATGGTCCAATAATCAGTGAATTGGATTCGCTAAACGAAATCTATTCGATGCGGTGGGCAGGGTTCAATGTTGACCTTGAGCGAGCAGTTCAAGCAGGTTTTAAATTGCATCGTGTAAATAATTTTGAGGAATTCCGTGAATCTGTTACAGCCTTAGGGGCACTTGATGCCAACTGGATTTATGCTGATATCAATGGCAATATCGGTTATCAACTTGGTACGCCGGTGCCAATTCGCCAAAAAGAAAACAGCAACCTTCCTCTTGCAGGCTGGTCAATAAAAAATGAGTGGCTTGGTTTTTATCCGATAGATATGACACCTCATGTATTAAATCCTAAACAAGGCTGGGTTGGAAACTGCAACAATTTATCTCAACGTTCAAATTTACCTTATAAGATCGATGGTAATTATTTTCCCGACAGGATTCTTAGGCTTAATGAATTATTTAACAATCGGGATAAGTATAACGCAAGCCATGTACAAAAAATGCAGATGGACATGACCGATAGCTTTTTACTTCGCTGGAGGGATGTTATCGCAAATTTATTTGATACTATTGGCGACACTAAACATGCTGACCGTCTTAGAAAATGGGATGGCAATACATATAAAGATTCGCGGGAAACTTTGCTTGTAGAACTCTTTTTGCTTCAGCTTAAAAAAATAATGTTCGAGGATGAACTTGGAGAGTTATATAAACAGGTTCGGTTTATCTGGATGGATCAAATTGTAAATTCAGATGATTTAAGCTGGTACGACAATATTAAAACTGACAATAAAATTGAAAACAAAAATGACATTATGACACAGGCACTTTTTGAAACTCTTGAAATCCTCGACCCTGACAAACAAATGGCAAATAACCCTGAATATTATAAGCATCCAACTTGGGGCAACTGGCATTCTTTGACTATTCAACATCCAATGGCAGTAGTACCTATATTGAATCAACTGTTAAAATTAAAATTCGGCCCATGGAAATGGCAAGGTACTGCCAGCACAATGAATGCATCTTTTTATAGAGAGACCGATAATTCACATTTTAAATCATTTGTCGGTCCAAGTTGGCGATTTGTAATAGATTTTTCAAATATTGACAAAGCAACGATGGTGCTACCTGCGGGGAATTCCGGTAACCCTTACAGTGAACATTTTTTTGATTTTAATGAAATGTGGCAAAAAGGGAAACGGTGGCAGGTACCTATCACATATAACGAAGTTAAAAAGAAAGCTGTCAGCAGTTTGGTCTTGGAAGCTAAGAAATAATTTTTTTAATTATGTCAAACTGTTGCAGAGCTTTTTCATAATCTGTGGGACGACCAATATCCAGCCAAAACTTATCATGCTCAAAAGTTTTTATTTTAATATCTTTCTCAAGTAACATATACATCAAATCATCAAAACCAAATTTTGTATTATCAGGCACAAATTCCAAAAGTTCCTTAGAAAAAACATAAACACCCATCGAAACCTGATAAGGAAAATTCGGCTTTTCACTAAAATTGACGATATTATTATTCTTGTCGC
>JAYEHE010000095.1:0-4497 GCA_034659415.1 Candidatus Zixiibacteriota bacterium
TGATCCTCTTATAAATGAACATACCGTGTTGCTGGCATCGGCAGCATTTAACATAAAGAAGTGGATGAGAATGACCGCTTCTTTAATTTTGTTTTTATTGCGGATAAAAATATTAAAACTAAAAAAACAAACCTCAAACGACTATTTAGATACTTTGTCAACTCCCTGATGATATCATTCAATAACGCTGAATAATTTTTAAATAGATTGACAATTAAGACCAAACTCGTATATTGGCGTCTTGTATGAATAGAAAAAATAGATATATAAATGCTTTTCTACTTGGTTTTTTCTGGTTGATGTTTTCAGGAAATCTGTTAGCCCAAACCTTAGAGCCAGAAGTATCATCTAATATATTTCGTACCGACCGAATCAATGCTATGATTTTGGTGTTAGTTTTTTCAATAGCAATTCTTCTATATACTAATTGGGCAAAAAAAGGGAAACAACTGTTTATTCGTAAAATTCCCGGACTTGATGCTGTTGAAGAAGCAGTTGGCAGGGCTACTGAGATGGGTCGTCCAGTTTTATTTATTCCCGGTATTGCTGAATTAGATGAAATTGAGACAATCGCCGGTATTTCTATATTAGGCAGGGTTGCTAAAATTACAGCTCAGTATGATACGCCACTGAATGTGCCAGTACGTTATCCTTTGGTTTTAGCCGCTGGACAGGAAGTTGTAGAACAGGCATATATTGAAGTTGGTAAGGGAGATTCCTACGACAAGGATACCGTTCATTATGTAGCCGGAGAACAGTTTGCTTTTACCGCTAATGTCAATGGTTATATGATGCGGGAGCGTCCGGCAACAAATATTTATATGGGTGCCTTTTTTGCAGAATCTTTATTACTTGCAGAAACAGGGAATGCCGCCGGTTCAATTCAGATTGCCGGTACCGCCCGTCCGGAACAACTTCCGTTTTTTATTGCCGCTTGTGATTATACTCTAATGGGTGAAGAGCTTTATGCGGCATCGGCGTATTTGTCCCATGAACCGATTATGTTGGGTGGTTTGAAGGGTCAGGATTTTGTGAAGATGATAATTATATTTTGTATATTGTTAGGAGTGATTTTAGCTTCTTTTGGATATGGTGAATTATACAAAAGCTGGTTTGAAGCGGTATAAAGGAATAGATTGAATTTATGAGAACATCAGTACCAGTTGCAGTTGCTTTTTTTGCAGGTTTAATTATGGTGGTATCTTTTTTCTTTGATACGGACACTTTAATTGGCGGAATGAAAGATGAATTCCTTATCTGGTTGACGATTGTTGGCGGCTTTACTCTGCTTTTGGGAGTAGTGTCTATCACTCGAGTAAACTGGGCTTCTGTCAAACAACGCAAAGAAGGCTGGATTTATAAATTAATCACGCTCATATCAATATTTATAATGGCTATTCCATCGGTGCTACCTTCATCATGGTCAACATTATTTGGTAGGTCCGAGGGTTCTATATATGACTGGCTTTTTGTTTATCTTGATTCTCCAATGATGGCAACGATGTTTGCAACATTAGCTTTTTATATTGCTTCGGCGGCGTATAGAGCTTTCAGAGCACGTTCAGCCGAATCAACAATTTTGTTGATAACAGCTTGTTTGGTGATGCTTTGGCGGGTGCCGATGGGTGAAGCATTCTTAAATCTTTTTCCCGGAAATATTCCTGAATTCCTTAATTCATTTGTTATGAATGGGGCTAATATGGCTGTTCAGCGAGGGATTATTATCGGTGCGGCTTTAGGTGCCGCTTCTATGTCTTTGCGAATTATTCTCGGTATTGAACGCACTTACATGGGGAAAGGGTAACCGATGAATTTTTGGCAACGTATGGAAAAGATGGATCGTCGCTGGGTTTATCTGATGGTCGGGATTGCAGTATTTATTCCGTTTATTATTCCAGCAGAATTTCCAATTAGTATTACGCCTGAAGTTCAAAAATTATACGATGCAGTTGAAGCATTACCGGATTCCTCAAATGTAATGTTGGTATTTGATTATTATCCCTCTACTATTGCCGAATGTGAACCTATGACGATTGTCGCCTTACATCATTTTTTCCGGAAAGACTGCAAAGTTGTTACGTTGAGTAATATCCCTTTGGGTGGACCTTCGATGGCTGAGGCAATCACGCGTTCTATTGCACCCCTCTATAACAAAAAATATGGAATAGATTTTGTAAATCTTGGATATAAGGCTAATTATGTGGCTGTTCTTTCAGGGATGGGTACTTCGATTGAATCTATTTTTCCAACTGATAACTCAGGAACTCTTCTAAAAGATTTACCTCTTATGAAAGAAGTCTATAATTATGATGATATATCTTTTATTTTTGAAGTAGCTGATAACGCCACTGCCGATTATTGGGTTTCAATTGTTCATGCCCAATTTGGTACACCGATGGGGTGTGGCACAACCGCTGTGTCGGCACCCAAATATTATGCTTTTGTAGATTCAAAACAGTTTGTCGGTCTTTTGGGCGGTATGAAAGGTGCGGCGGAATATGAAATATTGGTCAACAAACAGGATAAAGCGGTGACTGGTATGTCGGCACAATCATTGGCGCATCTGTTGATTATCGGACTTGTAATTTTAGGTAATCTTGGCTTTTTTCTTGGTAATAGAGAAAAGAAAGAGGCGGCATTATGAATCCAAATATGTTAGAAATATGGATTATCGCCTTTTTTACTCTGGCATTATTCTCATTTCTGTATAAAGATAACCCGCTTTATAAAGTTGCCGAACATATTTTTGCAGGGTTATCAGCTGGTTATTATGTAGGGCTTATTTGGGATACGGTTATTATTCAACAACTTTGGGATCCAATCTTGGATAGTGGCAAATGGTGGTTGGTGATTCCGGGAATTTTGGGCTTTTTAATGTTTGCCCGATTTTTCCCTAAATATTCCTGGATATCAAGAGTATCGCTGGCTTTTGTAATGGGTACCACATCCGGTATTTTCCTTATCTCACAATTACACGGTTTGGTTTTACCACAGATGCAGTCAACAATGTTGTCGTTAACTACAGATAACGGAATTATAGCTTCACTGTTGGCTTTGATTGTTGTCATTGGAGTAATATCGACTTTGATTTATTTCTATTTTTCCAAAGAGCATACCGGCATACTGGGTGTAACGGCAAAAGTTGGTATCTGGTTTATAATGATATCTTTTGGCGCTCATTTTGGATATACTGTTATGGGACGTGTATCTTTGTTAATTGGACGGGTTCATTTTCTGTATAATGATTGGATAGGTTCATTCTCTCAAATATTCTAACACACATTGTGTGTTTATTTTAGTATGAAAATTTTAATAATAGTTACAGTAGTTCTTTTTTTCATTTTGGGTTGTGGGTATAATCCTGAAGATCCCGTTTATGACACTAAAAACAATCCTAATAATTTCCCCAAACAGGCAGTTTTACTATTAGACAAAATTGACCAGGGGGATTTATCACAGCCGGATTCAATTATCGAAGCATTCTCTAATTTATATTTAAGTGAGCAATCTCTTCTGGAAAATAATCAATGGAAAGAAATTGTTTCTACATTAGGTCTTAAGTTTAGATATCGTGCTGATTTGCTTGTAGAAGATGGCATAAAGCAATATGCTCAGGCTGTCGGATATTATACGTTGGCAAGTTTTGCCCGACCTGGAGATTTAAAGTTATCTGCCAAACAAAAACTGTTTGCAACTTTAACAAATGAATTATCGGAATATTTTATTAGCAGTAAAAATAATTATAAAAATGAAAAATTATCTTTTGCCGATACCAGAGCTTTAATTGACAGTTTTAAAAATTATTACTTCAAAGATTCTGTGCATCAAGAGTTTTCTGTTAAGTATCTAAAAAATGAATTACTTTTACCGCTTGTGAATCATAACAGCTTCAAAAAAGAAATAATAGATTCTCTCTCTGATTCTGATAAAGCGTTTTTAAAAAAACTTGAAGTTTATAACTTTAAATTCAAAAAACCATTGGCAGAATTTGTTCAGCCTGAAATTTCTTTAGTAGCAAAAAATTTGATTAAATTAGACAGTAATAATTTTCGGATAGAATTATATTTTATTCCACGAGAGAAAATTGAAGAAGATTATACAATTGCTTTTTGGGTTGACACCTCGGATAGTTTGGATTTGATACAGGGTAAGGCGAGCTATTCACCTTTTGATTTCCTACCTTCTGAGCCGACTTCAAATTGGAAAGTGGAAAATATTTATATCGCAAGCCAGAAATTTTCGTTTGGAACACAGTTTGTTTCAATGTCTGTTGGTCTTTATCATAAAAATCAAGAATCAATTTCTTATCTCTCACAAAAAGAGAATGGTGGAAATCTGGTCAGACTTCTTTTGAAATAAGCATATAATCTTAATTTTCAATCTTTGAAATTCAATAGTTTTAATTGTCAAACTGTTTTAGTTTATATACTATAACAGAAATTATGGAGAGACAATGAAAGTAATTATACCGGTTGCCGGTGAAGGTACCCGTTTGAG
>JAYEHE010000096.1:0-4482 GCA_034659415.1 Candidatus Zixiibacteriota bacterium
GTTTGGCTCTTAGAGGTACTTTTATAATTGATCCGGATGGCAAGCTGGTATCATGTGAGATAAATGATCCTTCAATCGGTCGTTCATCGGATGAACTACTGAGAAAACTGCAAGCGGCTAAATTTGTTCGTGAGCATGGCGAAGTTTGTCCTGCAAGCTGGAAGCCGGGTGAAAAAACCTTAAAACCTGGTCTTGATTTAGTAGGTAAAATTTAAGTTTTTTTATGTTATGTGCGTGGCGTACGTCTTCGTGCGCCACGTGATACAGGGGAAGACCATTGTTTGTTTAGATGAACTAACCACAAATGACTGACAGGTTTTATGATTTCGTCAACAATTTTGAAGCTCTTTATATAAATATGAAGAGCTTTTTTATGTTTAGGGTTGACAATAAGGCATGATATGTTACGTTAACTATTTGCTGTAAAGAGATTTACGCTTTAGGTCGATACAGGGGAAATAGGATTGTCCTATTTTTAATTTTTTTTATTCTTCTGTTGACAAAAAACTAAATTTGTTTAAATTATGTAACTTTTGTAGTTATAGCTGATTATTAACCTTAAGGTAATTGAATGAAGACTTACATTCCTAAAATTGACCCGCATGACCGTAAGTGGTGGGTAATTGATTTACAAAATGCAGTGCTGGGAAGAAGTGCTGTCAAAGTTGCAAATATTTTACGTGGAAAAAACAAACCAATTTTTACCCCGCATCTTGATACTGGCGATCATGTTATTGCTGTAAATGCCAAAGGTGTGAGGATTATCGGAAAAAATAAACCAAGACAAATGGCTTATTATAGTTATTCCGGTTATCCGGGTGGTTTGAAAACTACTACGTTTGAACAGATGATTCAAAAGAAACCTGAAGAGGTCTTTCGCTTAGCGGTTAAAAGGATGTTGCCTAAAAATCGTTTAGGGCGCAAAATGTTTAAAAAATTACATGTGTATGCCGAAGACAAACATCCTCATCAGGCACAAAAACCAGAAGCATTAAAACTGAATTAATAGAAAGATATGGAAAACAAAACTATTGGTGCTACAGGTCGCCGTAAAGAAGCTTCTGCTCGAGTTCAGATAAAAGAAGGTAAAGGCAAAGTCACCGTCAACGGTAAAGAGGTCCTTGAGTATTTGAAACGTCAAACACTTGTTGACCATGTTCAAAAACCTCTTGTCGATAATGACCTTATGGGTAATTTTGATGTGATATGCAAAGCTAAAGGTGGTGGATTGACCGGACAGGCGGGAGCCATTCGGTTGGGATTAGCTCGCGCTTTAATCCTCAGAGACCCTTCACTTCGAAATGTTTTGAAAAAAGCCGGCTTTCTTACTCGTGACGCGAGAGAAGTTGAACGTAAAAAATACGGTCAACCGAAAGCAAGAAAAAGATTCCAGTTCTCTAAACGTTAATTGGCATCACATCCCTGTTATCAGGGAAATAAGCAGTTACTACAGACTTGGATATGGTCCCATTCAGGGGTTATTCAGGGTTGAAGTGGTAGCAAAGTACAACTATTTATCTAAGGGATTGTATGATGAATCCAAAAATCAAGGAACTCCTTGAAGCAGGGGTTCATTTCGGACATCAGACTCGTCGCTGGAATCCGAAAATGAAACCGTTTATTTTCACCGCTCGCAATGGTATTTATATCATTGATCTTCAAAAAACCCTGAATGCTTTAGAGAAAGCACAATCGAAAGTTCAGGAAGTAGTTAGCCGTGGAAAATCAATCTTATTTGTTGGTACCAAAAAGCAGGCTAAAGTCGTCATTCAGGAGCAAGCCTCGCGCATCAATGGTTTTTATGTCACTGAGCGTTGGCTTGGTGGGATGCTAACCAATTTTAATACGATTAAAAACTCGATAAAAAAACTTAAAGATATCGAGAAAATGAAACAAGATGGCACTATTGAAAAATTTACTAAAAAAGAAGGTCTGAAAATCTCTAATGCCGGTGAAAAACTTGAGAAAGTACTCGGCGGTATTAAAGACATGAATTATCTTCCTGGTTTGGTTATTGTTGTGGATGCTAAAAAAGAAAAAATTGCGGTAGCTGAGGCTCGTACGTTAAACATCCCAATCATTGCTATTATCGATACCAATGCCGATCCGGATCCTATTGATTTTCCTATTGCAGGTAATGATGATGCTATTAAATCGATTAGGGTATTATTGAAAGAATTGGTTGATGCAGGAATCAATGCAAAACAAAATGTTACTCAGGATATGATTGAAACAGCACTTGATGAAGAAAGAAATAACAAGGTCGCTACATACACAACCGCAGAAGATGAAAAAAAGGTAGATAAATAAAATGGAAATTACAGCTAAAATGGTTAAAGAGCTTCGAGATAAAACCGGAGCAGGTATGATGGATTGCAAAAAAGCTCTTGGTGAAGCTGAGGGTGATTTTGAAAAGGCAATTGATTATTTACGTGAAAAAGGCATCTCTAAGGCTGCTTCTAAAGAAGGGCGTACTACCGCTGAGGGTATTATTGCTACTTATATTCATTATGGTGACAAATTAGGTTGCATGGTTGAAATTAATTGTGAAACCGATTTTGTTGCTCGAACTGATAAATTTAAAGAGTTTGGTCGTGAGATTGCAATGCATATTGCGGCGGCGGCTCCTTTGTGTGTTAATCGTGAAGAAATCGACTCGGATTATATTAATAAAGAAAAAGAAATTTATCGTCAACAAGCTCTGAATGATGGGAAACCTGAAAAAATAATAGATAAAATTGTTGATGGTAAAGTTGACAAGCATTATTCAGAAGTTGTTTTGATGGAACAACCATTTGTTAAAGATAATGAGCAAACTATTAGCGAATTTGTCAAAAGCATGATTGGTTCTATTGGTGAAAATATCTTGATTAAACGGTTTGCCAGATTCAGATTAGGTGAATAGTTATGAATAGCGATGATTCATCGCCTGCTTGTAAATACAAGCGTATTTTATTGAAACTTTCCGGTGAAGCCTTAGTGGGTGACGGTGAGTTTGGGATAAGTCCTGATGCATTAGAAAGAATTTGTGCCGAGGTTAAAGAAATCAAAGACCTCGGTACTGAAATTGCCATCGTTTTAGGAGGTGGTAATATTTTTCGCGGGTTAAATCTTGTTGAACGTGGGATTGAAAGAGTCACTGCCGATAAAATGGGCATGTTGGCGACAGTTATAAATTCTCTGGCTATGATGGATGCTTTGGAAAATATAGGAATTTATACACGTGTTATGTCTGCTGTTAAAATTGAAGATTTTGCCGAACAGTATATCAATCGAAGAGCCAAAAGACATATGGAAAAAGGACGATTGGTAATTTTTTCTGCCGGTACAGGGAATCCGTATTTTACAACAGATACAGCTGCAGCTCTCAGGGCGATGGAAATCAATGCTGAACTAATGATAAAAGCAACCAATGTTGATGGTGTTTACACAACTGACCCCAAAAAAGATAAAAATGCAACTTTTATTCCTTCTTTGAGTTACATGGAAGTTTTAACAAAAGAGTTAAAAGTAATTGACTCGACTGCCATTTCTTTGTTAAAAGATAGTAAGATTCCGGTGAGGGTGATTGATTTACATAAGCCGGGAAATCTTAAAAAAGTTATTTTTGGAGAAGAAATCGGAACTGTTATTTCCTGATTGAGATAAATTGAATTATCTTCATAGGAGTTTTTATGGTAAATGAATTATATGACGAAGTTAAAGCACAAATGGATAAAACCGTTGAAGCTATTACACGCGAATTTCGTGCTGTACGAACCGGTAAAGCTTCACCGCATCTGTTAGATACGGTGAAAGTAGAAGCTTATGGTTCACAAATGCCTTTAAATCAAGTAGCTACTGTCAATTCTCCAGAACCAAGATTGATAGTTATTCAGGCATTTGATAAAGGGACTGTTGCGGGTATTGTCAAAGCAATTCAAGTAGCAGATTTAGGGCTTAATCCGATGGTTGACGGGCAATTGATTCGTATCCCTATTCCGGCTCTAAATGAAGAAAGACGCAAAGAGCTTGTAAAACATTGTAAAACATTGGCAGAAGAAGGACGTATCTCAATGAGGAATGTTCGCCGTGATTACAATGAAAAATTGAAAAAAATGGAAAAAGCCAAAGAGATTTCCGAAGACCAAGAAGCTGATGGACATGACGAGGTGCAGAAAATCACCGATAATCATATTAAAAAAATTGATGCTTTGTTAGTTGAAAAAGAAAAGGAAGTAATGGAGGTATAGCTATTTTTTAGTTTTAACTCCTGAGCATAAATAGCAAAAAGAGTCCGCCAATGGCGGGCTCTTTTTGCTATAAAAACAGGTCAAAACTCCTGTACTCATAGTCCGCCAATGGCGGAGTTTCGACATCTTAATTTTGTCGTTTGAAATGGAACCCAACCGGTCATTACTAAGAGGCTCATGTCTCTTTACTTGTACTGAACGATACTTTACTTAATAGCGTTTTATGTGTCCGTTGAATCTTCAGATTCAA
>JAYEHE010000097.1:0-4452 GCA_034659415.1 Candidatus Zixiibacteriota bacterium
CAAAGGGCGTTCTGGTGCTTTATCGGCAGAATGCGATGCTTTCACATGAGCATGATAATTTAATCCGATACATACAATTTTAGATGGTTCAACCGGTGGCAAAAATTTTATATTATCATCTATCTCTATTATTTCTGATGAGAGTTCTTTCTCTAACGGAGAACCAATAATCGTTGTTATATGATTATCCTCTAATTGCCCATAGAATATATCATCGTTTTTCTTATCATAAAATCTTACAATTTTTTTATTCATCTTCAAGCCTTTTCTTTTTCTTTATACTACCACAGGTTATATTTAATTTCAACAAAATATCAAACCTCTTTTAATTTCCAATTTCCTCTTTTAAACCAGAACGCCAGCACGGCTGCTTTAGCCAGCGATGTAAATGTCAAAGTCCACCAAACTCCGTTTATTCCCCAATCCAAATTAAAACACAAATAATATGCCAGTGGGATTCTGATTACTGCCCCGGGAATCATTACTATCATCGGTGGAACTGTATCTCCGGCACCACCAAACGCACCTTCTAAAACAATCTCAAGTGCCATCGCTCCTTGAGATAACCCTAAAATCATCAAGTAATCGACAGCAATATTTAAAACAACTTTATCCGTAGTAAATATTCCGGCTATTAGTTCAGGAATGGTGAGAAATAAAACAGTTGTAACCATCGTTAAACTTATAGCAATACCGATTGTAACCCAGGCACAACGCTCTGCACGTTGAGGTTTTTTTGCTCCCAAATTTTGCCCTATCATAGTCGAAGCCGCTACTGAAAATCCAAATGATGTCAGATATGAAAAAGATTCCATCCGGTTCCCAATTCCCATCGCCGCTCCGGCAGACTCGCCAAATTCATGAACTATCTTTATTAAAAACCAATATACTGATACGAAAATAAATTGTTGAGTTGCCATCGGAAGTCCAATTTTCCCAATTCTGATATAATTTTTCATGATCGGTTTCAATTTATAAATATCCTCAACTACAAAACCGAGCTTCCCTTTTAAAATTAATCTAAAAATAACGATTACACCGATAAAGACAGAAATCGACGATGCTAACGATGCACCACTAACACCTAATTCCGGAAACGGACCGTATCCGAAAATTAAAAGTGGGTCTAAAATAATATTCATCAATACCACGCCAATCCCTACTTTGGTAGGTGTTTTTGTGTCGCCAATAGCACGGAAAATTGCGTATGATGTTTCCATTAAAAAATAAAGAACAGCCGAAATAAAAAATATTCTGATATACGGGACAGCTATGCTTAAAGTTTTCTCACTGGCATCCATGAATTTAATCAAATATGGACAAACCATATAACCGATAATTGAAACTATAACGCCCAAAGAGATTGACATAGACAACCCTTGTCCTACAAAATATTTTGCCTGATCAAAATCTCTCGCTCCAACAAAACGGGCAATTATAGCAGTTATACCAACTGTGATTAATGAAAATAAAGCAAAAATTGTCCATGCAATAACCATCGTGGTTGTAATAGCATCTTGAGCAGTTGCTCCTAATTTTCCGACCCAAAAATAGTCGGTCGTATGCAATGCAAACTCAAATAACATTCCTATTACAACCGGTAAAGCTAACGAAAAAACAGTCTTGTAAATCGGTCCCGATGTTATTATGTCTTCTTTTTCATTTTTGTCCATGCCTGCTAATGTAATTACTTTTAGTAAGTTAGCAATAACTATTTATTGGTAAAAGAGAATACTACATAGACTTACATAAAATGTAATTTTGAACAATATAAATAATATCTGTCTATTTTAATTATGGAAAGATATCAAAATAAATTAAGTAAGAAATTGATTATAAAAATTATCATTCTTAGAGATAATTGAGCCATTTCATAAATAATATCACAGCAAGAAGAACAAAAAGAATTCTCAGTATCAAAGCCCATCCTTTTCGATTATCATATAAATAATCACCAAACGTAGTAAAACCTAATTTCCGATAAATAAAGGCATAAAACTCAGCTATTTTTTCTGCCGCTAAAATTGGAATTATCATTATAAAAGAAAGTACTAAAAATTCCATAGCAACCTCCTTATTCTATCTCATTGTATATACTCAAGGCTAATTAATTTATTCAATAAAACCTTTCCAATTTTTCAAAAATGGCCAATGACAGTTTATGACAATTTCATCCAAACAAACGGACAACTCTCTTCGCCGTACCTCGTTGTACAACACAAAGTTAAAGGCTACTTAATTGCCAGTAATATTTTGGCTGTAATTGCCGATGTATTAAAAAGAAATACAATAAGATAAATAAATCTACTTTGGGATTAGATATTGATGAAAAATATGAAATTAATAATATTATTGGTTCTTATTTCTCTAATTATATTACCAGTAAATATTTTTGCTTCCGACACTAATGATATTTTTAAAACTAGTGTAGATGAAATAAAAAATCCTGATGTTGTATCAGCGGCAAAATTAAAACAACCGATTGATGAAGCTCCTGCTATTATTGACATTATTACTGATAGACAAATATCTGATTTCAATATTGATAATCTTTATGAATTGATAAGTTTTCTCCCGGGAATAGAAATGATGGAAACCTATTTTGGGCGTACCGTTCTACAATTCAGAGGATTATTAAATATCCATTACAATAATAAAATCTTGCTGATGATAAACGGTTCCGCTATTTATGAACCTGTCAATGGTACTTTCTTTTTAGAATCGATTCCGACAAATTCGATAAAACGTATCGAAATAATCAGAGGTCCCGGAAGCTCCCTTTACGGAACCAATGCTTATGCCGGAGTTATTAATGTTATAACTTATAAAGGTAATGATCCTGTAAATTCATTGATACTCAAGAATAGTTTAGGAAGTTTCTCTACCTTAAATAGTAACTTAAGCACTAATCTTAATCTTGATGTAAATTCAGGCTTTTTTATTGCCGGAGGAATCAATCGAAGCGATGGTTTTAAATTTAATGTAATTTCAGACGAAAATGGTAATAGTGAAAATTTCAATTATAAAAATAACATATACAAAGCGATTGCAAATTATAGTGATCTCAATTATTCGATTGACATATTGTATTCCGTACAAGAAAAAAGGTTGTATGGACTTGTCCCTATTGTAGATTATAAGGGGATTCAAAAACACCACAATCTCTTCATAAATGTTAGATACAGTAAATATTTCAACAGAAAAAATCAATTCTCCATAGTTTCCAGTCTTAATTATTATGATAATCCAGAAACAAATATAGGTTATTTCCCTTATCCCGGTTTTGACGGACATGACCCTAATTCGACAGTCAGCCTAACAGCAAGCGGTCAAATAATGAATTTCGAATCACAATTCAAACATAATTATTCAAAAAATATTTCTACTATTGTCGGTTTAAATTTTGAAACTCTAATGAGTGACAAATATCAATTTTTATGGAATGATGACAATACCGAGCATCCCAATACTGCTTACTCCGATGAAAAACAATCAAACACTGTATCCGGCTACACCCAGCTTCAGATAAAGCTGTTCAATAAATTTAGCACAACATCTGGGATAAGACTGGTAAAAAATAGTGATATTGGAAAAGTATTTTTTACACCAAGAACAGGTTTGATTTATAAATACAGCAACAAATTATTATTCAAATTATTATATGGCAAGGCATTTAGATTTCCGACATTTTTTGAAAAATATGTTGAAACTTACAATGTTCTTTATGGTTCAACATCTTTAAAGCAAGAAGAGATTCAAACTGTTGATTTTGCAATAATCAATAAATTTAAACAGTTCAATTCAAGATTAAATTTCTTTGCTGAATACACTAAAAATGGAATCATTAGAGAACCTGTATTAAATACTGCTGTTTACGGTGCTAATGCTGTCCAATATGCCAACAATTCTAAATTAGATATTTATGGCTTTGAATACGCTTTTAGTTTCACTAATAAAAAGTATGGGTATATGAGTTTCAACGTCAGTTGGAAAAAAGGAAAAGACAAATTAACAGATAATGATCTATTATATTTTTCTAATTTGACTGGGAATTTCTGGGCATCAATTTACAAATTCTCTCCATTATATATTACTCCCACCATTCAATATGTCGGTGCTCGAAAAGGACAAAGCTCCCTAAACGGTGAATACACACTTGATGATTACTATTTGGTTAATATTAGCTCAAAATATAATTATAATAATTTCTCATTTGTTTTGACCTTAAAAAATATTTTAGACACCGAATATTCTTACCCTGAATATGTCAGAAAAAATATCAATGAAATCCCGGGTGGTCCAGGTAGAGAAATCAAATTTTCAGTAAAATATAACAAGTTGTAATTTATTATTACGAACAGTTCAAAATATTCCTTATTTATAATAAACAAGCCCCCTTATAGAGTTCATGATTTTTCTTTTAACATACTGGTGTAGCCCATCCGCTTGCGG
>JAYEHE010000098.1:0-16844 GCA_034659415.1 Candidatus Zixiibacteriota bacterium
GATTAAATCTTTGTTAATCTCGCTCATAAATCTCTCCTGTGTAAATATACTTTGACTAATTCAAAGTATAACTAATAATTTGCATTTACACAAAATTACTTACAGGCTCCTTTTGTGAGCTTTGAATTTCACATCCAGTTACACTATGCAACAGTCAATGGTACTCGTTGGAAGGCAATAGAATGAAGAAGATTGTCAGAGTAGTTTTGCATTGTTTGGACAGCCTTTGAGAGAATAGTCAAAAGTCGAATTTTACAATCAACCCCTCTTTCTAATACCTAAAACAGCCCCTATTTTTGTGTTTTTTTCATTATTGAATAAGTGTGGTTTTGGAATATTTGTATGTATGGGAAATATGGTGCTATAGGTTTGAATTATATATCAACTGTATTACTATTACATACATTAGTCCAATTATATATAGCTATTCCATATTCAGCGTTCTTTCTCCTATATTGTATTTTTTTTAAAAAAATAGCCTGACTTAACAGATAAATACGAGGAATGTTTTGACGATCTGCACTCACGAACTTTTTTTCGCGAACACCTTACAGCTCTCGTCTGCCCCACATACTCATTTTCACTACAACCTTATTGCAGATTCTCACTCTCCTCCGTTCTATGAGAAGCTTAGAATTTTAGAAAGAAAGAGATGAGTCGAAAATAACGCTATATCATAAAACAAACCCATTTTGCTGTAACTCAATATAGTGTATAAAATTATAGAGAAAAAGTTGTTTTGAGGAATGTGGGTAACTCTATAAAGTGTTGTTCTAACGTTTTTGTTCTGGGCTCCGGCTTCGACGGAGAGGAGTTCGGAAAGTATTGTTAATTGAATACATCTTTTTTGAAGGGAACCGGCATGCCTATTTTAATCAGGTTTAAATTATTGAAATACTTTCAATGATTATTGCGTTGTTCGCCAGGCACGAGATATTTCTTGAACGCAGGCGTCATCTTTTCAACAAAATCATCGTTTTCTCTTATTATCAGAAGTACTGGCAAATTCTCTCTTTGTGCAAGTTTATATCCGTCTTCCGGACCCAACACGATGATTGCAGTTGCCATAGCATCCGCATAAGAACAGTTTGTATGTATGACAGTGGCAGAAGCCAACTTGTGCGTTATCGGTTTTCCGGTTCTTGGGTTGATAATATGTGAGTATCTGATACCTTTGCGTTCAAAATAAAAACGGTAATCTCCGGATGTTGCCATCGAAAGGTTATTTAGGGGAATTACTGTCTGAACACCCAATTCATTTTTAGGTACAGCAATGCCTATCTGCCATACGGTATCCTGTTGGTTCCGGCCTCTTGCTCTAATTTCTCCTCCAATCTCAACTAAGTAATCAGATATTCCGTTAAATTCAAGATATTCGGCAATTCTGTCAACTCCGTAGCCTTTGGCAATTGCGGCAAGATCACAATATACATCAGGAACCTTTTTTCTAATTGATGGCGGAGATAATTTCGCGGATATTTTCCGGTATCCAGTGAGTCGCATTACCTGCGCGATACTATCCTCGTTTGGCATATTAGTGTCTTTCTCCTCAGGACCGAAGCCCCACAAGTTTACGAGAGGACCTACTGTTATGTCGAAAGCGCCACCTGATTTTTTGCTAACTTCCAGAGATTGCTTGAAAATTTCAGCAGTTTCAGTTGATACTGGAAACCAGTCAGTCTTTTTGAAACAGTTGAAAAGAGTGATTTCAGAACTGTCAATGTAGATAGACATCTGTTGATTTACTACTCCCAGCAGGCTGTCTATTCCGTTTTTTACCTCCAGAAACCGTTGTTTTGATATTGCTTCAGCTGTGACAATCTTTACTTCATACCCTGTTCCCATAGTCTGACCACTGATTACAATTAGATTACGGTCAACCCCTTTTTCGGAACAACTTAACAGTATAATAGTCACAGCAAAGCAGATAATAATAGGTATCTTTCTGAGTTGTGCCATTGTCACATAAGAAAACATAATTAAGTATACAGGATTCCAGGCGTCTTGAAAAGGGAATAATTTCCTCTGTAGCATTTAATAACAAACAGTATCACATGTAGTTATACGTAGCCAAAAAGATATATGACTCTATGGTTATTAGAAAATAAGATCTGAATTGTTGGTTGAAATGCTTATACATATTTTTAGTTATTTGTGAAATATTTATCTTGCATCATACCGAAGGTCAGCATATATTGGTAAAAATTTTATGTTCTGTAATTTGATGGATTAAGAAATGATAGCTAAAATTGATAGGCCGGTTTATTACCAAAGACACTTTATAAGTGCGGATGGAAAGCAGGGTCGGAGTGTCAGCCCACGAAATAAGCCCTTGAAACCACACAAATGCAGTGAGCAGAGCAAGTTTACGTTTGGTCTGTTTCTCCGCTGTCACAATTCACTTTCAAACATTTTATGGAGAAATTTCCCTCCGGCAGATATCTTTAGCAAGCGATGTATTGGAATAACTATTCAAAACAGCTGGGAAATGTAACATGGGTAAACCAGACAAATGGATTCCGTTGGCTTTTCTCACGTTAGTGGCTGGTCTGTTGGGAATTGCCGGTTATTGGGTTGAAGGTGAATCCTCAAATATTGGCCGTTACTATTTAGCTAATTCTGGCGGGGCGGTAATGTTTGAACACAAGGCTCATGTTGCGATGGTGGATGGATGTGAAAGTTGCCATCATAATTTGCTCTTATCCGACTCAAGGAACGCTTGCGGTGACTGTCATGAGGACTTTGATGCCGAAGATTTCGACCACGCTGACCTGAAGGCGATTGAAGCTCATTCGTGTGGAACTTGTCATCAGATTAATGAATCAGTACAGGCTCAATCCTGCCGCAATTGTCACCCATCGGCTCAAGAAACAGATGAAGTAAGCACTGCTTGTGTTGAATGTCACGACGCTGATTACACTACGGATTTGTTAACCCATGATGATATGCAGGAGATACATGAGCAGAATTGCGAAACCTGTCATTATTCGAGAGTTATTAGTGTCGTTTATCACGAACAGTGCAATCGTTGTCATTTTGTTGAGAATGTTGAATTGTTTACATCCCAAGAAGGTAATATGCGATGCGAAATGTGTCATTTGAAGTGAATCGGAGTTACTGATTAACCTATGAATTTTTTACAGACAATTTTTAAGCCCTTGGCTCATGTGCCAAATCACACCGAACATGAAGAAACCATCTCTTCGGTAGATAATCCGGAATTTGTTGTGATTCCGCTTGAGTATCCAGGGCAGGTTTATTATGAACCTCTTGTACAGGAAGGGGATGTTGTACGCAAGAACCAGATTATTGGAAAATCTAAACTGGGTAATTGCGTTCATGCTTCAATCAGCGGGGTTGTAAAAGAAATTAAACCGGTTTGGACAGCACGGAGCTATACCGTACCGGCGGTTGTGATTGAGTCCAATAAGGAGCCTGCTCTCACTATTGATGAGATGTTTGAAAGTTATGGTGTTCCGTTTCAGTCGGCTTCACAGGTCGAGAAATTAAAAGCCTCCGGTGTAATTTCACCATGGACTACACCGGGCAAGTTTCACCATGAAGAAAAGATGGATGGATTTCCCGAGGTCAAGCAGATTATTATCAAGGGAGTAAACGAAGAACCTACTGTTTTTGCGTTTGAGTTATTGTTGCAGGAAAAAGCGGACAAAATTATCCAAGGCATCAGGAAACTGAACAACATTGCACCCAATGCTACTATCTGGTTAACGATACCCAAAAGGCTTGTTATGTGGGCAACCGAAAAATTCGGTGAATCTGTTCAGGTGGCGGCTGTTTCTGATGAGTATAAACATCGGGCTGAAGGATTGCTTGTTCGGAACCTGACGGGTATCAATATTCCTAACACCATGTCTTATCGGGGAATGGGCGTTGCAGTTCTGTCCGTGGAATATCTTTTGGCTATGGTCGATGCTCTTGATGGTAAGGAGCCTTTCACAAGTAAGTACATGACTATTGCAGGTGACTGCCTGCCTAAAGCTATTACAGTAAAAGTTCCAATCGGCACATCAATTCGAACTGTTCTGGAGAGTCAAGGATTAGCTGATGAAGTATATGCACGTCTTTTGGTTGGGGGACCGATGAAGGGAATCGCACAGTACAGCGATGAAACGCCATTAACAAAATCAGCCCATGGTCTTTACTTGATGTTACAGGATACTCTTCCTGATGAAATCAATCTCACCTGTATTAATTGTGGACGTTGTACACAAGCCTGTCCCATAAACCTACAGATACATCTGATCGGTCGATATGTTGAGCACAACCTATTGGAGGAGGCTAAGATGTTTCATCCTGAAGCGTGCAATGAATGTGGGCTATGTGCTTATGTCTGTCCGGCACACCGACCACTCGTTCAATTGATTTATATGTGTAATCATTACAAGGAACAAATAGATGAACCTCATGAGTAATAGGCTGAATGTTGCCGACAGTCCTCACTGGAGGGATGGCAGCAGCCTTGCCAGAACCCACAAGATATGGTTGTTTGCTCTCGTGCCGGCGATGGTGGCGAGTGTTTGGTTATTCGGCTTCCATTCTCTCCGTATTATGGGATTGGCAGTATTTTTTTCCGTATCGCTTGATGCGATAGCCAATATACTGGTACCTTCTAAAGATAAAACAACCAACTGGAGTAGCGTCACGCTAGCGATTTTATTTTCCTTTATGATGCCGTGTAATGCAACCTGGTGGATGATACTGGTGGGATGTTTTGTCATGATTATTATCGGGAAAAGGCTGTTTGGGGGATTGGGAGCATATTCCGTACATCCTGCAATGCTCAGTTATGCAATATTACTGGTGTCCTGGCCGGAGCGTTTTGATTATACGGCATCATTAATATTTCAGGATTGGGGTGTAAAAATGGTGGAACCACTGCGCTTGATTAAAACTGTGGGGGGTAGCATGGAACACGTTTTTCATTGGCAGGACCTACTTGTGGGTAAGCAGGTTGCCGGTATCGGTAACGCTCTGGTTCTCTATCTTCTGGTGGGTGGCTTGCTTCTCTTAATTACAAGGCAGATTTCCTGGCAAATTCCGGTAGCATTCATTGTTGGGAATCTTGTAACGGCAGGAATCATGTATTATGCAAGTCCCGGTCAGTTCGCTTCGCCTTTGTTTTATCTTCTCTCTGGTGGAACTATTTTTGCGGCTTTTTTCCTTGCCACAGAATATACAACCTCGCCTGTAAACCCTATCCCGATGTTTATTTTTGGTTTCATAGGAGGTGCCTTGCTTATGTTAATTCGGGCTTATTCAATCCATGCTGACGGTGTTGTTTTTGCTATCCTGTTAATCAATCTATGTAATCCGCTTCTTGATAGAATTACCCCCAAAATACACGGAGTAGAGGTAACTGTAAATGCGTGAGATAGCCAAATTAGTTGTAGTTCTTGCTTTAATCTGTGGGATATCAGCAACAATTCTTACAGTGGCACGGCAAAATCTGGCTTTAAAGATTGAGCAACAGAGTGATTTCTATGTTCGCGGACCAGCTTTGGAAAGACTATTCAGCAAACCTGCTTCTGAACTATTGAGTAACAAGATCAGTATATCTGCCGGTGATAATTCCTATCCGGTTTTTTATCTTATGGATGAAGGTAAGATTACGGGTTTGGCGATAGAAGCATCGGGAACAGGTGGGTACGGAGGGAATATTGTGATTATGATAGGGGTTGATATACAGACTAACCAGATTGTGGGAATGGAAATCATTCAACACAGCGAAACGCCCGGCGTGGGTTCAAAGGTGGAAAAGTCTTCTTTCCGTAAGCAATGGAAGGGTTTGATTATTAATGAGTCTATGAAGCTAACCTCTCAGGGAGGTCAGATTGATGCCATCAGTGGTGCTACATACTCATCAAAGGCTGTAGTCAATGGTACAAATCAAATCGTTGGTCTCGTAAATGACCATCGGGATGAAATAATGTCTTTAATTAAAGCTAACAGTAAATAAACATAAGGATGATTGACTAAAAACGAGAAGTGATTATGGAATTTAAGAAAGTATTATTACATGGACTCTGGAAAGACTTACCGCCGTTTCGTCTTGTTCTGGGATTGTGTCCTGCTTTGGCGGTGACCTCTTCAGCAGAGATGGGTCTTGGTATGGGTGTGGCGGCAACATTTGTACTGATTTTTTCTAATATGTTTATCTCTATGCTCCGTAAGGTCATTCCTGATAAGGTTCGCATTGGTAGTTTCATTGTTGTGATTGCCACACTCGTTGTTTTGGTGGAGATGTTAATGAAAGCCTATTTTTTCCCGCTATCTCAGCAACTTGGAATCTTCATTCCGTTGATTGTAGTTAACTGTATCATTCTCGGACGGGCGGAAGCTTTTGCATCGAGAAATCCAGTTTTTCTCTCTATGGTTGACGGGTTTAGCGTAGGAATTGGTTTTTCAATTTCGTTGACATTATTGGGTTCCATAAGGGAGATTTTAGGTGCCGGGTCATGGTTTGGTGTTCAGATTTTTGGGGATAGCTTTGAGCCATTTGAGTTTATGGTCAGAGCGCCGGGTGCTTTTATCTGTCTGGGTATCATGCTTGGGTTGATGAATTTTTACAGCCGCATGCGCGGTGAAACATTAATACAGGTATAGGAAGATGTGATGGACTTGTTATTGCTGGCTATTGGAGCGATTTTTGTTAACAACATTCTTCTGGCACAATATTTAGGAAACTGTCCTTTCTGTGGCGTTTCCAAGAAACTGAGCACTTCAATTGGTATGGGTGTAGCAGTGATTTTTGTGACGGCACTTGCATCAATATTTACTTGGCTGGTGTATTATTATATTCTAATGCCATACGATATGGTGTTTCTTCAGACCCTGGCGTTTATTTTGATTATTGCCTCACTGGTGCAATTTGTAGAAATCTTTCTGAAAAAGCAGAGCAAAGCTCTCTATAATGCGTTAGGGATTTATCTCCCTCTGATTACTACCAATTGTGCAGTGATGGGAATAGCCCTTCTTAATATCAAACAGGGATTTAGTTTTTTTGAGATGATAATATTCTCTGTGGCTAGTGCTGCCGGTTTTGCTCTGGCAATTGTTTTATTTGCCGGATTGCGAGAGAGGCTGATGGTTTCCCCTGTTCCGCAAGCAATGCGGGGAACTGCAATTGCTCTTGTGACTGCTGGTGTTATGTCTCTGGCATTCCTTGGATTTTATGGTATGGTACAATAAAGAAATAGTTAAGGTATAGCAATGTTTCTATCGGTTTTGGTTTTGTCTGGTATTGGTTTTCTGGCGGCAGTCATTTTAGGAATCGCTGCAAAGGTTTTTTATGTAAAAGAGGATCCTCGCATCAAGGGTATAATGGACATTTTGCCCGGCGCTAATTGTGGAGGTTGCGGCTTTGCCGGTTGCAGTGCCTGTGCCGAGGCAATTGTCAAGGATGAGGCTAAAGTCAATGCCTGTGTATTAGGACAGGCAGAGGTTGCCAATCAAATAGCGGAATACTTGGGTATGAGTCCGATGTCCTCCGAGCCGCAGATTGCCTGCCCTGACTGTCAAGGAGGATTACGGGCAGCTCAGAAATACGACTATTCCGGATTTGATGATTGTCGGGCAGCCATGCTTTTCTACCATGGTCCCTTGCACTGCGAGCATGGTTGTATAGGTCTGGGTACCTGCGTCAAAGCCTGTATGTTTGGTGCTATTACTATGGGAGATGATTCTCTGCCCCAGTTCAATCCGGATCTTTGTGTTGGCTGTGGTGCCTGTGTGGAGGCTTGTCCTAAGGGCATTATTTCGTTACTTTCCGAAAAGACCAAAATTTTACACTGGAATCAGAACACTGAATGTCTGGCTCCATGTCGTCAGAAATGTCCGGCACAGATAAACATTCCAAAGTATATTCAGCATATCAAGAGAGGGGAGTATGCTCAAGCTCTGTTGACAATAAAGGAAAAGAATCCCCTACCAGTGAGTACCGGGCGAGTTTGTCCGGAGCCTTGTGCTTTGGCTTGCCGGCGTAAAATCAATGACAAACCGGTTGGGATCAATTACCTCAAACGATTTGTGGCTGACTGGGAGATGAATTCCGGTCAACGCCTTCCCGTACCGGTTGCTCCGAGTACAGGCAAGAAAATTGCCATTATCGGTAGTGGACCGGCTGGCCTTACTGCAGCATTTTTCCTGAAACGATTGGGGCACGACGTTGCCATCTTTGAGAAAAGGTCCGGTTTAGGTGGCATGCTCAGGTATGGTATTCCGGAGTACCGACTCCCTAAGAAAATTCTCGATTGGGAAATCGATGGCATCCTGGAGTTGGGTATTAATGTGACAACGAATGTGGAATTTGGCAAAGACATTACAATGGATATCCTGCGAGCAGAGGAATATGATGCTGTTTTTCTGGCAGTTGGAGCATGGAATGAACGTGAACTGAATATTGAAGGTGAAAATATAGAGGGTGTTTGCGGCGGTATAGACTTCTTGGAACGGTTTCACAGCGGTGAAAATGTCAGCGTTGGGAAGCATGTTATCATCGTGGGTGGCGGCAATACGGCTCTTGATGCTGCCCGAAGTTCCCTTCGATTGGGAGCAGAGAAAGTCTCTGTTGTCTATCGTCGTTCGAGAGATGAAATGCCAGCTAATCCAGCTGAAATCGTTGCGGCGGAGGAAGAGGGCATCCAATTTCGTTTTCTGAGTGCCCCCACTCGAATTGTTAGTGAAGATGCCAAGGTGTCAGGGATGGAAGTGCAGAAAATGGAACTCGGCGAACCGGATGACAGTGGGAGAAGAAGGCCGGTCCCCGTGGAAGGATCCCAGGAAATTATCGAGTGTGATATGATTATTGGGGCAATTGGTCAATATCCTGACTTGGATTTTCTCAAACAGGAAGAATCCCCTGATTTGCAGGTGACTAAATGGAATACGATTATAGCGTCCGAGGATACTCTGCAGACTGATATGCCGAGCATATTCACCGGTGGAGATTGTTTCACCGGACCGGGTCTCATGGTGGAGGCGGTAGCTGCCGGACGATATGCTGCCCGTTCCATTCATTACTATATCACTGAGGGTGAGATACCACCTATTGGTAATCGCCAAAGAGAGTTTATTCCCGAATCTCTTCATAAAATCCTTATTGATGTGGCATATAAGCCACGGATCCACGAACCGAATGTTACACTTGAGGACAGAATGGGTACATTCAAAGAAGTGGAGGGTACCATCGACGAAGAAGATGCTTTGTACGAAGCGGGTCGATGTCTGAACTGCGGTATCTTTTGCTACGATCGTGATGAGGAAGCTCGGAAACTTTCAGAAGAGCAGGCAGATGCGTCTGCATAATTAAATAATTAACTTTACCCATTGGACAGAATGGACATGACTACTATTGATATGGTGAAATCCCCACGCTCGCGATTGACACTCGTGTTGTGGTTGGTGGGCATCCATTCCTTTTTGGTGGGCGTTGGTTTGATCGCTTGGCCGGCCACCTTGCCGGAACTGTTTGGTTTTAAACCTTCTCTGGAACGTTTTTTTACTGTCCAAGCCGGTGTCTTTCATAT
This sequence comes from Candidatus Zixiibacteriota bacterium, assembly GCA_034659415.1. GTDB lineage: Bacteria > Zixibacteria > MSB-5A5 > GN15 > FEB-12 > QNAD01. Next base: position 9,546 of record JAYEHE010000098.1, read on the forward strand.
CGTCATGGCGGTTGCCTATATCATGGCGGCGGTGGATGTCGATAAATGTAGTTGTCTGGTTGTCTTCTCCATTATTGTGAAGGGAATGGCGACAGTGTTCCTGATTACGTATTTTCTCGCAGTGGATCGTATCTGGCTTGTGTTGGTTTCTGCGTTGGGTGATGGAGTGATGGGAGTTGTGATTTACCTGTTGCTTTATTTTTATACTCGGAACAGGACGAGTCCAAACAGCACTTTTGGTGTTGTATGATAGAGTGGAATTCATCAGATGTGGCAATGGTTCTTTCAGAATAAAGAAACAATAGTATAAAAAAATAATAGGATAGAGAAAATATGGATAAGAGTTTACCTGGAATTGTAGTTACCGGAGCTTCCGGTTTTGTTGGGCGGAATTTTTTGGAAGCTGCTTCCGATAAATATCGTTTGTTTTGCTTGGCACGCCGTTCGCAACGAGAGGCGGGAATTCCTCGGAACGATAATATTTTGTGGAACCAAGTGGATATAGGCAAATTGGATACATTGCGAGAAATGGTTGACATTATCGAAGAAAACGGGGGGGCGGATTATGTTTTGCATTTGGCTGCCTTTTACAATTTTAACAACGCCGACAATCCTGAATACAAACGAACCAATGTAAAGGGAACTCACAATGTTCTCAAACTAGCTCAACAAATAGGTACCAAACGTTTTCTTTTCGCCAGCTCAATAGCTGCCTGCAAGTTTCCACAGCACGGTGAGGCTTTGAATGAAGATAGTCTGGCGGATGCCAAATTTCCTTATGCTCGAAGCAAGCGGGCAGGGGAAGAAATGATGAAGGAATATTCCGAATGGTTCCCATGTACGACTTTTCGGTTTGCGGCGGTGTTTAGTGATTGGTGTGAATACCCGCCGCTATATTATTTTCTTAGTGCGTGGTTATCCCAAAACTGGAATGCCAGGATTCTTGGCAGTCGTGGAGAATCAGCCGTTCCCTATATTCACGTTCATGATTTGGTCAAAATGTTTCTCAAGACAATTGAAAAGAGCAACTCTCTACCACGCCAGAGTACATATCTTGCCAGTCCTAATGATTCTATTTCTCATATTGATTTGTTCAAAACAGCAACGAGATATTTCTACGGGCAGGAGGCTGAACCTATTCGGATTCCTAAACTGTTGGCAATTCCGGGTGTGGCATTGCGACAGGCTTCTCGCTATTTGCTAGGTCGTGTACCTCAGGAACGTGTGTGGATGACAAAGTATATTGACCGCAAATTGACGGTCGATGCTTCGCGTACGCATCAGGAACTGAATTGGGAACCAACTCTTCGTTATAGCGTACTTCGCCGATTGTTATTTGTTATCGAAAGGATGAAGAATCATCCGGATGTTTGGCACCTTAGAAACGAACAGGCGGTCCTTCGCGTTATGGAGCGTCCCAATCTCATGATATATGATGCTATGGTGGAATACCGTGAAGACCTGATCGATGAAATAACTAAACAATTGCTTGCATCTGAATACCGAACGCGTTTTCGTGGATATCAGAAGATGGAAAAAAGTATGCTCAGATGGTATATTGCATTAGTCTATCAGTTGGTAGCCACAACCGTTCGGACGAGAGATCGTACATTGATGCGGAATTATAGTCAGATTATTGCTCATCGTCGATTCGTCGAAGGATTCGAGATGAAGGAGGTCTGCGATGCCTTGATGACTATCGGTTATATTATTGGTAATGAGCTACGATCTAAAGTGGATTTGAAGGATATCGAGCAGAGGATTTTTGATAATATTACCATGACGTTCCAGTTGGTTGTGGACGAGGTTGAGGATTCTTACGAACATATGGCAACTCAGTCACCTGAGAGATTGAAACAGATCAAAGAGTTATCCCTGCCCGCAAGTGACGATGACCTGGAGCGGATAGTTAATGAGTTGGAAGATATTTCCCAGGACGCGTTGGAGGATCGCCTTAGTGCAGAGTATCGCCGGCTTAAGGAAAAGACTCAAATATAGACAGAAAGGCAGAAATTCAATACAATTTTCATTTGTTTGTAAGTCATTGAAAATTAACTGCGAACAGCTTTACGGGATAATGTGATATGCTGTGCAATCACTGGTGTTATGTGCGATTTTCAGGCTTGTCTTCAGGAGTATTTTTCGCTTTTTTTGTGACCGTCCGAATTTCGGAAAAATCACCATTTGAATCAAAGAACAATATTCTATTTATAGGGAGAGAGAGCTAAAGGTTATGATGATATATTCTTCTTATATAGAACTTTTGGGTTGCAGGGTGAGATTTGATAGATCTAAATCACTGTCTTTCGACATACAATCACTCTTATTCAGAAATTTATTTTATGAGTGGCATTCTCTATATTTTTCCTCGTGTTTTCGGTTGTTTAATCCAGTGAAGAATCGAAGGTATTTCAGAGATGACAGGTAAGTTGCCCACAATTATTATCACTGGTGCGTCCGGTTTTGTGGGTCGAGCTATGCTGGATGAACTCAAGGCTGATTACCATATTTTCGCCATTGCACGTCGTTCACAACAGGAGAGTAAAGCACCGGTGCATCCCAATATTGCATGGATGAGAGCAGATATAGGTGAATACCAGAGTATAGCGGATGTATTTAGGGAAATTGCTACTGCCGGAGGAGCCGACTACCTGTTGCATTTGGCGGCGTTTTATGAATTTGCTGCATTAGATCATCCCGAGTATGTTCGTACAAATGTGGAAGGCACTCGGCATGTTCTCGAACTTGCTGGTAGCTTGAAACTCAAACGCTTTATTTTTGTTAGTTCTGTGGCGGCATGCAGTTTTCCGAAAAAAGGTGGAAAACTGAATGAGTCCTCAAAAACTGACGGTAGGCACAAATATTCATGGAGCAAGAATCAGGGCGAGAAAATGGTTCGGTCATGTGCTAATAAAATTCCTTCCTGTATCGTACGATTGGGGGCAGTTTACAGCGATTGGTGTGAGTACCCTCCTCTGTATGTTTTTCTGAATACCTGGCTCAGCAGTTCTCTGAAATCCAATATCTTGGCAGGGAAAGGCGAGTCTTCTGTGCCATACATTCATATTCGAAACTTGGTTTCTTTCTTTCGGCAAGTACTCCAACAGCATGAGAAGCTGAAGCCAGCCGAGGTTCTGATTGCCTCTCCATCAGGTTCAACAACCCACAAGGCTCTGTTCGCGCGAGCTACACGTTACTTCTTTGGAAAGACCAAAAAACCGATTCTGATGCCACGTCTGCTGTGCGGAATTGGATTATCTCTGCAGTACTTTTGGGGATGGGTCACTGGTAACCTTCCTTTTGAATGTCCCTGGATGTATCACTACATTGACCTTCAGCTTAATATCAACAGTAGCTATACCTGTTCAAAGTTGGGCTGGTCGCCAGACCTTCGCTATGATGTAGAACGTAGATTGCCGTTTCTAATAGAGCGGTTGAAGAGCGAACCTTTTGCCTGGCACGCTCGCAACGTTGCTGCGATGACCAAAGTCTCGACGCGTCCACACGTGGCAATTTATGAAACCATAGCAGATATGGAAGAGGAAATCGTGGAAGCCCTGATTGAACTCGTAAAGGCTCCCGAGGGAAACGAGTTGTATCCTAATTACGAGAAGATGGACACCTTGGAACTTCGGTGGACAATTAAACTAATATATCGTTTGTTATTGACATCGATAGATAACGATAATCGGATGTTGATTCTCAACTATCTTGAGATATCTGTAAGGAGCCGTTTTGAGGCTGGTTTTTCTGGAGATGAAATAATCCGACTCATGACCCGTCTTAATCTTCTGATTAAAGAACGATTGCGAAAGCTGGAGAAATTCCGCCAGTTCGACAGGGAGATTTATGATACGGTTAGTACGCCGATTGAATTTGGCATTGACGAAGTCGAGTATCAATATCACTTATTTCAGAAACCTGATTTGTGGAAACAGTCAAAGGAACAGGCAACCACACCGTTATCTGCCAAGACAGCACGCGAACAGTTGGAGGAGACAATCTGGAATTGTCTGGTTCAAAGAAAATGATTGTGGAATATACTACACAAGATAAGACAAACCTGGTATGAAACTTAGTTTTCGTACTACTCATCTGTTGGGATATATGTTAGTGGTTACCCTGGTCGGTGTTTTTTCGGTGTATGCCGGGCTTTCATTTATATCCCAGACGGTAGTAAATGAAGCCCAATTGCGGGTGCGGAAGGATATGAACTCTGCCTGGGCAGAGTATGAAAAAACCGGAGCATTACTGCGGATGGCTGTGGAAATGATATCCGAACATGGGGAACTCAGAAATGTTCTAACCGAGCATACTGATCCCGGCAATATAGTCAATAAACTTGAATTACTTTGTGTTGAACATGGGTGGGATTATATGACCCTGCTTGATAAAGATGGTTTCATTTTCGTGGGTCGTGATCAGTTTGCCCCTCCGTATCGACAAGGTCGGAGAGATCCGATAATTGACAAGGCATTTGATGGACAGGCAGCTTGCGGGACCATACTGCTATCACATCATGATATAGTATATGAATATCCTGACCTGGCGGCTGTCTTCCCCATGCAACTGGTAACAACTAAACATGCTCGACCAACCGATCGAGTGGTGGAAGACCGTGGCATGGTTCTGGAGGCAGCTACCCCTGTTCTGGGACCACACGGAAAGGTGCAGGGCGTTCTGTATGGAGGTATCCTGTTGAATCACAGAAACAGCTTGGTTGACAGGATTCGCAACGCTGTGTTTGGTAAAGAGTTATATAAAGGAAAACCTCTTGGCACGGTCACTATCTTTCTTGGGGATGTACGAGTAGCTACTAACGTGATTGAAATCGACAGCACTCGTGCCATCGGCACCAGAGTATCGGACGAAGTATATACCAGAGTATTGGAGCAAGGAGAGCATTTTTACGATCGAGCCTTTGTAGTAAATGACTGGTATCTGTCAGCCTACGACCCAATAATGAACCCGGACGGGCAGACAATAGGGATTTTTTATGTAGGGTTATTGGAGAAAAAATACCTTGACTACAAATCAGTCCTTGTCGGAAAGTTTCTCGGGATCATTTTTGTGTCAATGCTGCTATCGGTCGGTTTCGCATTTTACCTTTCTAGTAATTTGCGTCGACCCGTCGGGAAACTCGTTGAAGCTACAAGGAAGATATCGGCGGGACAACTGAATACGCGGGTTGATAGTGATGAAGGCTGTTTAGAAATGGTCGAACTAGCTCGATCTTTTAACTTAATGTTCGAATCGTTGGAAACACACAACAAACAGTTGAGTGAGGCTACAGTGGCTTTGAAGCAGGCACTGGCTGAAGCCGACGAGAAAAACCACGCTTATCTTGAGATGTTGGGATTTGTTACTCACGAATTGAAGTCTCCGCTGGCATCAATTGTTTTCGCCATCGGTTCGCTAAGGGAACGTCTGTTGGGACCGCTGACGGACCAGCAAGAAGCTGTGCTAAAAGCTTCATCCGCCAGCGCCGATTATCTTAACTTCACAATAGCAAACTACCTTAACTTAAGCCGCCTGGAAGAAAGTGAACTCAAACTTAATCTTGGAGTCACCGAATTGAAGGAATCAATCGTGGAGCCGGTTATTGAACTGCTTTCTGAAATAGCAACAGACAACAAAATGCAAATAGTCTGTCATATACAGAGTCATCTTCAAGTAAAATGCGATCGCGACTTGCTCACTTCAGCGGTTCAGAACCTGTTGTCAAATGCCATTAAGTATGGTCAGAAGGGAGGGCTTATCGAAATCGGTACTGAATCGGAAGTTGATAATAGGTTTATCGGAGTGTATATCTTCAACGAAGGTTCCGGATTTGAACCGCATGAGGCTGAGGAATTATTCAATAGATTTACACGTTTTGCCTCCAAGAATTACAACACGAAATCGGGCACTGGTTTAGGTTTGTTTGTCGCAAGAGAGATTATCGAGAAGCATGGTGGCAGAATATGGGCTGGATCAGAACCGGGTAAGTGGGCTAAGTTCACATTCACAATTCCGATAGAGTTCTCTTAAAAATCAGGGCTGTTGGAGATTCACCAATCACTGGTTTTTGTATAATAGTTTATGAATCAGTTTCCAAATTACGTGCCGCTTTCTGTAACAGTTCCTCGACTTTGGCTAAAAGATCTGCCGGTTTGACAGGCTTTTCTACAAAAGCATCAACGGGAAGCAGGGAAGTACCAACATGTTTGTTGAAGTCGAATCTGGTTTTTTCGGTAACACTAGTCAACATGAGTATAGGTGTTTTTGTATAGGCACTATATTTCGAATCCCCTTCTGTTGTACGCAATTCGCTGACCACGCGGAACCCAGCTACAAAATCTTCCATGATAACATCCAGAATGATTAGATCCGGGTTAACTTCCGTTATTTTTTCCAATCCTTCCGTTGCAGAATGGGCTTCCGAAAATTTATACCCTTTGGATTTAAACACCATCTTAACCACATTGACTAAATTAACATCGTCGTCAATCATTAGGATCATTTTGTTTGCTTGCATTATGTTCAACCTCATCGGACAATTAATTTATTTTATAATAATATATTTTTTAACGTTTTGTAAGGAGTTTTTTCTAAAAAAGTAGTATGTGGTCTATTAAAATTATAAAAGTTTTCCCATTCCACTAATTTCTTATTCAAATCAACATCATCAGTATAAGTTAATAGTTATATAAATGCGAAAAGGGAATTTATCTACTACATAATCAATGAAGTTCATCGTCGCACAGGTCAAAGAAAATTATTAGATACACTACTATCGAACTGTACATTTTACAAGGGAACTCTTTGTCCCACATACAATAAACCCTTTGACATTCTTACCAAAGGGTCTGATCTACAATCTATGCGGGCCCTGGCAACTCGATCCTAGTGGAAAGGTTGATTTAGTAAAGAGTATTGTAAGATATGACTGATAAAAAAAAGGATTTGCAAACTATAGGATTATTTTGATATTAGAGTTAGGTAGTAATTTTTAGGGTTATGCCAATAAATAAGCGGGCCTTCATTGATGACTTTCGAAATTATCTCAAGCTCGCTAGTTGATTGAACTTTAAAAAAAATAAAAATGTAATCTTGGTCCAATAAAGAGGGAAAAGTTGTTATTTCATTAAGAAGATCTTCAATCTATGTTAGATAAATATTAATAATTTGTTAGCCGTCAATATCTCACTTCTTAATTCTTGCATTTCATTATTAAATTCATAAAATTTAAATATGAACCGTTTTTTTAAAATTATAATCCTAATTACTATCTCTTTGATTTCCATTGGTTGTAATAAA
>JAYEHE010000099.1:0-4424 GCA_034659415.1 Candidatus Zixiibacteriota bacterium
ACATTTGGTAATAGAATTTATAAAAACCAAGTTCCTGATCATTTGAGTGAAATTTAATCAAGTTGACCTGATTTCTATCCACGGCAATACAGCGAAAGCGCAACTCGGTCCCCTGATCATGAAACCAAGACAGCAGGTTTTTATAAAATATTACCTTAGATCTTGAGATTTTGTTCCATTTAAATTCTCCGCCTATTTGGTACTGATCGCGAAGTGCATGTATATCCGATTTAAAACGGCTACGGTTTTCAAGATTCAGCCAAATACCGCCTATAAGCAAATATTTCACCGGTGTTTTTTTAGAGGAAAAAAGATCGGGGTAGGCTTCGTCGCAATAGACATCAATTTCCATCAGCTCGTCCCCCTTGTTTTACTTCTCCCTTCCACAATATCTATTTCTTCCTCGGTCAGGTCGTAGAGCTTATAGACAAGCTGGTCGATTTCTTCTTCAAGAGCTTTTACTTTGGCTTGTTTTTGTGGGTTTTGCAAATAATCCTCGACTTTCGTGATGGAAAGGATACAATTGACCAATTCTACAAAGCATTTTTGTTCAGATTCGGAAATTTTCTTTATAGGCAGATTCTTGAGAAAAGATATTGGATACTTGAGAGATCCTTTTGGTATACGTGCCGTATAGAATGTCGTTAAGTGAAGGTAGTTAAATAAAACAGAATTTAGCAAAGCCAAAACATACTCTTTTTTGATATTCTTATTATAATTATAAATGCCATGCACCGCTACTAAAGCAGCATACCCATACTTATCAATTTGTGCAGTTAGTCTTTTAGCTACTCCTCTTACAATTATCTTTTTACTTAAAAAGAATTCCTTCGTTGTTTCATTGAGTAGAGCATTCTTCATGTCTACGTAAGGATTTCTATAAGTTTTTTTGTAGAGATTGATATTTTTACCAAAGAGGAATCTATATCTTTCCAAATGACTATTTGTAAGAATTCTAATAGATTGATTATTCTGTTTAACATCTCTTATAAAAGGCTCCATATTCCAATAATCAAATCCCATAACTCCAGTTCTTACATTCGCTAAGTCTTTGAGCTTTTCTGAAGAATTTAACAATTTTTTTATAATTTTACGATTTGAGCTATCTATGTGAATGTTAAAAGCTCCTTCAAGGTTTTCAGATAATTGCTGAACGTTTATTTTGCTAAAATTGATATTGTAAAGTTTATGGATATCATCATCTTTTAGAATAGCAATGTTAAGCTCATAACTGCCCATCTTTTGTTTTCTTAGAATTGATACGGCAGGAGAAACTAATGCTTCGAATACTTTTTTACAATCTGCTAAATCTAATAGTTTTAATATAACCGTATTACTAAGAATCAAAGATCTTAATCTTTTAGCATAGTCCGAAATAAAGTATTTATTGGATGTTATGAATGTAAGAATTCCGTTTGCACGAAGAACTTGAATTGATTGTTCGAAAAATAAAACATAAATATCATAACTTCCATAGGCAGTACTGAATTGCTTTCTAAAAACATAAGCGTTTTTTTTCATTTCGTTAACGTTAATGTACGGCGGATTGGCAATCACCACATCGAACCCGTCTTTGTGATGAAATACCTCAGAGAAGTAAAGATTCCACAGAAAAAAAGGTTTTATCTTTTTACCGCTGGTAAATTCTTTCAATTGTTTTTCCACTGATTCAAGGTCAAAGCCGGATTCTTTATATAGTCTCTCCTTTTCCTCTTTGATTAATTCATCTCTTTGCTTTTCGTTGCGCACCACTGAGTATTTATTTTCAATATCCTTCAACCTGTTAAAGTAATCTGCTTTTTGTGCTCTCAATTTGGTTTCAAATATTATGACCAGCAGGTCTTCAACTTCTTCTTTCAGTTTTGATTTTCTTGTTACATTTGATTCATTCAGGAATTCATCTTTTTTCTGCTGGAAATGCTCTATCAATTCATCAGCCTCATCTTTGAACATCAGATTCTCACTATTTTTTTCCTGATCAGAATCAAAGCTTACCCCCATAAATTCCGAGATTAAACTGTTGCCTTGCATAATCCGGTAATCCAGGTTCGGCAGGGGTTTTATATTCTTAATATCCTCCTCATCCACCACCAGCGACAGCCAAAGCCGAAGTTTGGCGATTTCTACTGCGCCTGGGTCAATATCCACGCCGTAAAGGGAATGTTCAATGCATTGGCGTTTGAAATTATAAACGGTGCGGTTGTTATCGAATTGAGATTGCCTCGTTGTTTGGGCTCCCCGCAATGACAAAAAAGGCGTCAGCACATCTCTGGCTTTTACAATCTCGCTCATCATTCCCACCGGAAAGGCGCCGGAGCCTACTGCAGGGTCGCAAACCGTGATTTCTGCCAGTTTAGTATCAATCAGTTTCGCGTTTTTTCGGATACTTTCGGATAGTATAGGTTTATTTTTGGTTGTCTTTTGTTTGCCTTCGGCAATCTTTTGTTCTTTTATTAGAGCAGTTGCCTCGTTTTCGCTTACCTGTTCGCCAAGTTGCACAAGGGTTTCAATATCTTCTTTGCTTATAGCGGGCGCTGATTTATGTTTAATTGTTAAATCAAGCTGACCGATTTTCCCTTTATTTCCGAACACGTCAAGTTGCGGATCTCCAAGTTTTTCATAGGAGGACGGCTTACTACTGAGCTCTGAATACAAATAGCTTATCAAACTCTGCTGGCACATGTAATGGACAATTTCGCGGGGGGTATAATAGACGCCAAACTTTTTGTTGAATTTGTTTTCCTCTCCTGTTTTTCCGCTCTTTAATGCCTTTTTAAATTCATCATAATTATCCGGGCGAATTGCATTGAACTTTTCATAGGCTTTTCCCAAGAGCTCCGGGTCAATAGCCACTTCCTTTTCTAACGGTTCATCCTCTTTTACCGTAAAATTGTAGCGGTCGAAGACGTCCAGTATGCCTGTGCCTGTATCGCCCTCTTTGGTCTTTACATTGTTGGAGAAAAGGCTGTCCGGGATATTAATATCGGTATGGACCCAATCGTAATTGCCGATGGGGTCAAAAAGTCCGCCGTTCAGGAATGGGATTTTGCAATCAAAACGGCTATAATAACCGTCAACATGGCTCCGGTCAACACGCAGAGCTTCATAAAAGAGCGGCTCAAGTATATCGTTAAAGAAATTATTACCTGCCTGCCGCGGCGCATTACTTTGCGACGCAGGCAGGTAATCTCCGCCTGCCTGTGCCAGGGCTCCGGCAGACAGGTGTTTTTTATCAAAGAGTTCACGTAAGAAGTTTTTTGAGCCAGTTCCCCAGTCATCATCACGGCCTACGCCGAACCAGCCTTTTTTCTGCAAAAAATAAAGGAATATAATCTGGCCCAGCAATTTTTTGGCAAAGTTCACAGTATCAACGCCTTTGGCCTCAAAATCATCTTTTACTTTCACATTGTTTTCTACCACCTGATCCAGTGCTTCCTTGGTGCGAAGAAAAAGTCCGCGATATTTAAGGAAAAATTCCTTGGTGACGGTTTCAATATCAAAGACCTTTTCAATTTCTTTTAGAGTCGGGCCATGTTCATCATCAGCTAATATTTTTACCAAACGGCTCTGGGCTGTGTGGCTTTTTTCGCTGGTGCCTACCAGAAAAGACCAGCGCCGTGCAGGTGTGAATTCCTCCTTCACCTTCATTTTGCCGGTTTTGGTCTTTTCAAACTTATAATCCATCTTGACCAGCGAAAAGCGCCAGTCGGCTGCATCGGGTGAGACAAAGGCCGCCAATGCTGCGTCTTTCATCTCTCCACCCCGGCTGCCGTTTAAGTACCAGGCGATAAAATTTCTCTGCATGGTGCGAGCGCGTTCAAGTGATGTCTCTTTCTGGAGAGTTATTACAAGAATATCAATGTTGTTTCCCCCGTCACTAAACTTACCGATGCGCTCCAGTGTTTTTATGTATGGTTTATATGCGTCTGGGATGTAATTCCCTTGATAAGTAAAAGGCGCGTCATCAATCTTGTTTAAAAGGTTTTTTATAAATCCGGTAAAACCGTTTTTATCAAAAGAACTTTCAAAGGTTTCTTCAATATTGTTCTGTGCCTGCTGTTTATCCATATTTATTCACCTGCCAGGTATAATGAGAGTATCACTTCACGTTTACCGAATACTGTCGGGTTCTTTTCGGCATAATGGCTTTGCAGAAGCCGTTCGGGGATATGGGTCTGGAGCACTGCCAGCACCTTAAAGGGATTTACCAGTCCTTCTTTAAGCGCATCCAGGGCTTTTAATGTATTTTTTGCCGTCTGTTTGGGAAAGCCGCCTTCCTCAAGCTGGGTCAATACTTTTTTAAGGTAAAGCTCCTGGTCTTCTGTGAGCTTCTGCATGTTTTTCATAGTTGCCTTTAGAATGCGCAGGATATTGGCGGCACTGTCACGTCCTCTTCTTTTCTTAGGTTCAGCCATTTCTTCGGT
>JAYEHE010000100.1:0-4419 GCA_034659415.1 Candidatus Zixiibacteriota bacterium
GGACAAATAGAATTTAACTCAACTCATTCAATAGATACATTATTAAACCTGGAATAAATATTCCTGCAGTTTCCGTTCTTAAAATCCGCGAGCCTAATGATACAGACTGAAAACCGGCTTCTAAAGCCATTTCATATTCTTCGTTTGAAAAACCTGATTCAGGTCCAATTAGTAAACTTATTCTTTTTGAATTTTTATCAATTGAATCAAGGTTAAATTTTGAAGATTTTTTCTCTGTATGAAAGATAAGATTTAAATCAGTTTTTTCTGTTTGATTTAAATATTCAATAAATTTCACAGGTTCTGAGATTTCTGGGATATAAGAACGCCGACATTGCTTAATTGCAGAAAGAGCAACTTTTTCTAATCTTCTAACTTTAGAATATTTCTTTTTGCTATTGTCTATTTTTATTTTTGATTTTTCCGTCAACAACGGAACAAACCTTTTTACGCCTAATTCTGTTCCTTTTTGAATAACAGTATCAAGTTTATAATTAGCAGACATGCCAATAGCTAAGCAAACCTTAGAAGAAGTTTCCCCGAAATTTCTGATTGTAGAATGAAATTTAACAGTTACTTGTTTTCTGCTGTCAATATTGATTATCTCCCCACGATAAGCTGTTCCCTGCCCATTAATAATAATAACAATCTCAGGAGGCTTTAGTCTCATAACCGATACGGCATGATGACTTTCCTCTTTATCTAAAACGACTTGATTGTCAGCAATTAAATCAGGATTAGCATAAAAAATTGGAGGAAGCATTTTAATGCTTTCTAACTAAAATTGTTCTCCACTCATTATCCGGATGTATTGTGATATCCCGATATTCAAAATTTATAAGAGCCTTATTGATTTCCTCTAAATCCTGTTCCAAAAGTCCGGACAAAACTAATATCCCGCCGGTTTTAGTAAGCCTGAGAAGTTCCGATAACATTTCAACAATCGTACTACGAATAATATTAGCACAGACAAAATCATACGGTTTATCGTTCTTGCATAACTCAATAGAGCCCAAACAAATATCATTGAAAGTCTCGACATTATTCAGTTCAAAATTTTCATTACAGTTCTCAACAGCAATAGGGTCATAATCAATAGCCTTAATATATTTTGCATCTAATTTTTCAGCAAGAATTGAAAGAATTCCAGAACCACAACCTAAATCCAAAAATGTCATTTGCGATTTAAATTCTTCCCGAATAACTTTAAGACAGCTTCTTGTAGTTTCATGTGTACCGGTTCCAAAAGCCATTTTCGGTTCAATGAGAATTTTAAATTTTGCATCAAATTCATCTTTTTTCCATGTCGGGACAATAACAATATCTGAACCAATCCATACCGGTTGCACAGATTTTTTGTATTCTTCTTCCCAAGAAATATTCTCTACGATTTGCGTGGATATGTTTTTAATCTTTTCTTGATTTTTAGAACTTTGAGATTCAAAAAAATTATTTAGTTTTCCTTTGATATCTTTTTCATTTTCCGAAGAAACATAAAATTTTATCGAAGTTATCTCATTACTTTCTTCATCTTCAAGTACCAAGCCGTTTGTAATATTATCAATTATAAAATCACAAACAAATTCAACTATGTCAGGTTGAAGTGAAATAGTAAATTCCGTATAACTTTTAATTTTGCCTGAATTAGTTTTCATACACCCAATGTATCTCTTAATTTATTAAAAAAAGATTTGCTAGCTTCAGGAGCCTTAAATGAATCTGAACTCTCTAATTTTTTCAACAGTTCTTTTTCTTGATTCCCAAGTTTTGTTGGCACCCAAACAACCACTCTTACCATATGATCTCCTCGCCCCGATCTATTCAGATGAGGAATCCCTTTCCCACGCATTTTCAAAAGTTTCCCAGGTTGAGTACCTTGTGGTATTTTCAGCTCTGCCTCTCCATCTAATGTCTTTACTTTGACGCTTCCACCTAAAGCCGCCATTGTAAAAGAAACAGGAATTTCACTAAGAATATTACTCCCGTGACGAGTAAACAAATCATGCTCAACTTCCTCAAAGATAACATTAAGGTCGCCCGGTTGACCGTTGTTAGGTGCGGCATTCCCCATATTCTCTACAGTCATATAATTACCGCTTGAAACGCCAGGAGGAACTTTAATATCAACCTTTGATGATCCTCTTTTTCTCCCTTGGCCATCGCACGATTTACAAGGATTAGCGATAACCTCGCCGGTACCTCGACAAACATTGCAGGTTGCCACCTGCTGAACAGTACCCAAGAAAGTTTTAGTAACCTGCCTTACCTTACCTGCACCTTTACATTGATGACAGGTGGACCTTGATGACCCTGCGGCAACCCCAGACCCATCACAAACCTCACAGGATAATATTCTATTTACTTTTATCGATTTTTCTATACCGGTTGCAATTTCTTCCAAGGTTAGTTTTAGCTTTATTCGAAGGTCTTCACCCCTTGCATGTCTTCGGCTTTGTCCGCCACCCATTCCAAAGAAATCATCAAAAATCGAACCTCCACCGCCACCACCAAAATCACGCATAAATGCCCGAAGAGCGTCCCCCAAATCAAATTCAGCACCAAAGCCACCGCCACCAAAACCACCTGCATTTTGATTTACACCGGCATGACCATATTGATCATACATCTGGCGTTTACCTTGGTCTTTTAAAATTTCGTATGCTTCGGTCGCTTCCTTAAATCGTTCTTCAGCTTCTTTATTATTCTGATTACGATCAGGATGGAATTTCATTGCTAATTTGCGATAAGCTGTTTTTATCTCGGAATCGCCGGCAGAACGGTCGATCCCGAGAATTTCGTAGTAATCTCTTTTTGACATTTATTTATTTTTTATCTTCGTCAACTACTTCAAAATCAGCATCAACGGCACTATCCGAATCAGATGAATTTTCTGTTTCAGATGTTTCGGTGCCAGGTTTTGCATCGCCTTGACCCGTATCAGCACTCGCAGCTTCTTCAGATTGAGCCTGCTTATACATTTCTTCCGCCATTTTATGAGAAACTTGCATCAAGGCTTCTTTGGCAGAATTGATTGTTTCAAGAGAATCACCTGCAATAGCATCTTTTAATTTTTGAATACCATCTTCAATATTCTTTTTTTCATCATCTGATACTTTGTCACCGGCATCCTTTAAAGTTTTCTCAGTAGAATAAATAAATTGATCAGCTTCATTTCTGGCATTGATCAAGTCTGCTTTCTTCTTATCTTCTTCTGAGTATTTCTCAGAATCATTGACCATTTTTTCAATTTCCTGCTCAGACAAACCAGATGAAACCTCTATCCTGATTGACTGCTCTTTACCGGTTGCTTTATCCTTTGCACTTACATGAACGATACCGTTAGCATCAATATCAAATTTAACTTCAATTTGCGGCATACCTCTTGGTGCAGAGGGGATACCGACTAATTCAAATCGTCCCAAAGTTCGGTTATCAATAGCCATTTGTCTTTCACCTTGAAGGACTTGAATTGAAACCGCCGTCTGATTATCAGCTGCCGTTGAGAATATTTGAGACTTTGTCGTAGGGATAGTTGTATTTCGCTCAATAAGCTTAGTCATCACACCACCCAGAGTTTCAATTCCGAGCGATAGCGGGGTAACATCAAGAAGAACGATTTCATCCATATCACCTGCTAATACACCACCTTGAATGGCGGCCCCCAAAGCTACAACTTCATCAGGATTAACGCCTTTATGTGGTTCTTTGCCAAAGAGATCTTTAACAATTTCAATAACTTTCGGCATGCGGGTCATACCACCAACCATAACTACTTCATCAATGTCATCCATTGAAAGCTTGGCATCACTCAAAGCAGATTTACACGGTTTCATAGTTCTCTGAAGAAGATCATCTACAAGTTGTTCAAACTTGGCACGAGTTAAAGTTAGGTCAAGATGTTTTGGACCAGCTTGGTCAGCTGTAATAAATGGTAAATTGATATTGGTCTGCATAGTTGTTGAAAGTTCAACTTTAGCTTTTTCAGCCGCTTCTTTAAGACGCTGTAAAGCCATCTTGTCTTTTCTAAGATCAATCCCCTGAGACTTATGAAACTCATCTGCTAACCAATCAATAACTCTCTGGTCAAAATCATCACCCCCAAGATGAGTATCACCATTAGTTGAACGAACCTCAAAAACACCAT
The DNA here is from genome assembly GCA_034659415.1 of Candidatus Zixiibacteriota bacterium. GTDB lineage: Bacteria > Zixibacteria > MSB-5A5 > GN15 > FEB-12 > QNAD01. Next base: position 4,145 of record JAYEHE010000100.1, read on the forward strand.
CACCGATTTCTAAAACAGAAATGTCAAAAGTTCCACCACCAAGGTCAAAAACGGCAATTTTATGATTACCTTTTTTCTGCAACCCATAAGCCAATGAAGCTGCTGTCGGTTCGTTGATAATACGAAGCACTTCCAATCCGGCAATACGGCCGGCATCTTTTGTTGCCTGCCTCTGAGAATCGTTAAAATAAGCAGGTACTGTAATAACCGCTTGCTTTACTTCACTTCCCAAATAATCTTCAGCGGCTTTTTTTAAAGACTGGAGTATCATAGCT
>JAYEHE010000101.1:0-4413 GCA_034659415.1 Candidatus Zixiibacteriota bacterium
TTTTACATTTTCCAAAGACACATTTCCGGATGCTTCCAATTTTACTGCACTATTTATTTTTTTGGCAATAGTAACTAATTTTTTTAGTGATTCAATAGATTGATTGTCCAGAAGGAGTCTGTCCGCACCAGAATCAATAGCTTCTTTTAACTGAGTTTCATTTTCTACTTCGACTTCTATTATTATATCTTCAAGAGGTTTATTAAACTGTATTCGGAACTCAGGGCTTTTTAGAAAAATTCTGCAATTATTTATAGCCGAGGTGATTGATCCGGCGGATGCAATATGATTATCTTTTATCAAAATCATATCATATAACCCAAACCGATGATTATGCCCTCCGCCGTGAACAACCGCTTTTTTTTCTAACAATCGCCACCCGGGGGTAGTTTTACGAGTATCAATAATTTGTACCGAGCTGTTATTTATTTCTTTTACGAATAATCCTGTTAGAGTTGCAATACCGCTTAAGCGACCGAGAAAATTCAATGCAGTTCTTTCAGCAGTCAAAACAGTTTGATTAAAGCCGTCTATATCAATAATTATGTCGCCTGATTTAAAATTATCGCCATCTTTTAATAAGAATTTCAGATTGTTTGCAGAATCTACAATATCAAAAGTACGTGCAAAAGCCTCAAGACCAGACACAATACCATCAGATTTAGCGACTATTTGCCCTTTAAATGGATATGGTTCAAGACAGGCTAATGATGTTATATCGCCCGGACCAACATCTTCAGCCAAAGCCGCTTTAACTATTTGTATTAGTGTATTCATTTCTATAGACATATTATAAAACAATAACTAAGTTGGCAAATGTCAAATATGAAATTATATTGAAATAAATATTGAGATAGGTAAATGGAAGAAAAAATTGGTATAATCGGGTATGGTTCTCAGGGACGTGCCATTGCGTTAAATTTAAAAGACAGCGGAATGGATATAACTATCGGGCTAAAGTCAGGATCTAAATCCAGAAAAGTTGCCAATAAAGATGGTTTTGCTCCAATAATTACTGTTGCCAATTTAGTAAAAAAAGTAGATACCCTCTGTTTTGCACTTCCCGACCATTTACATGGAAGAATTTATGAAAAAGAGATAAAACCTTATCTCAAATCCGATGTTACGCTCTGGTTTTTACATGGTACATCTGTGCATTTTGGTTTTGTTAAACCGCCTGAGGATTGCGATGTTATTATGATTGCTCCTCACGCCCCTGGCATAACAGTAAGAGAAAAATATAAAAAAGAAAAAGATTTATCTGCTTTTGTATCAATTCATCAAAATTACAGTGGTCAGGCGGAAAAAAAAGCGGTTAAATTGGCTAATCTGATTGGATTTAAAAAAAAGAATCTTGTCAATACAAATTTTGAACTTGAGGCTATCGGCGATTTGTTCGGAGAACAAGCGGTTTTGTGCGGTGGAATGGCGGGACTTATAAAAGCCGGATATGATACTCTTCGTAAAAATGGATTTCCACCTGAAAACGCTTATCTTGAAGTGTCATATCAATTAGATTTGATAATATCCCTGATTAAAAATTATGGTATTGAAGGCATGTACAATCGGATATCTGTTGCCGCACAGTTTGGGTCAGTTATGAGTAGCCAGAAACTTATTGATAAGCACGTAAAAAAACAGATGGAAATAATATTTAAAGATATCAAGTCTGGTAAATTTCCTAAAAAACTCAATAATCTGACAGAATCTGATATTAAAAAGATGTCAAAATCCCTTAAGGCATTATCTTCAAAAGAGTTTGAGGAAGTTGCGAAAAAATTCTCTCCTGAAAATAAATAATATTTTAATCAAAGAAAATGCCTTTTCAACAAGTCCAATCAGTAGTCTGTTTTTTAAATTATCATTTATATTAAATTGTTGACGGGTAAATAACAGCTTGTTAGCTTTTATCATTATGAAAAAATTCTTTAAAACAATTGCAATAATATTATTAGTATCCGTCATCGGTGTTGTTAGTTATTATTTTTACGATACTTATCGTGAAAAAAGTTTCGATGAACAACTGGCACGTATAATTCATCTTGAAGATAAACGCAAAGTAACATCCGAATTAAAAGGGTTTCTCGAAAATCCTGTTCCGGAACTGCGAAAGAGAGCATCGTTGGCAATCGGTCGTATTGGTTCTCCCGGAGTTGGCAGGATATTATTTAAAATGGTTGGGGACAGCTCAATTGATGTTGCCAAAACTGCCGCTTTTGCAATAGGCTTGACTAATGAAAAAGAGTATGCCTCAAAGCTGATTAATATCGCATTTGATTTGCCTTCTAAAGTTGGAAGCAAGGCAATTATTTCTGCCGGACGTTTAGCTGATAGCAGTATGACAGATGTCACAGATCAAATACCATCTTATTTTAATCATCCATCGCCCGATGTTCGCGAGTCAGCAATAATGGCTATTTTATACTCTAATGCTCGCACTAAAACAGATAAGTTAATTGATATGATGAAAACTGAATCTGATGCAAAAGTAAAAACTACGATTTTTTATGTTCTTTCCCAGATGGGCGTTAAAAATGCTGATTCTACATATATTGGCTATTTATCTAATTCCAAACCTTATAATCGGGCTTATGCTTTACACGGATTAAGTAAAGCTGGCTCTGATGATGCTCTCGGATATTTATCTATTGCTTTATATAATTCCGATGTTCGAGTAGTTGCTCAAGCGATAGAAGAATTAAGCTGTCAGACAAAAGGAAACCCCGGTGAATTTATTTATAAACATCTTGAAGTAGAACAGGATGAAAATCTGATTGTAGCATCTTTTGCAGCTTTGCAAAAACTAAATTACAGTTATGGGACGTATTTTGCCGAAGCTATTTTTGATCGCAATCCAACAGAAAATATAGTAGTAGCGGCAATCAAATATCTTGCCTCAATAAAAAAAGATAGAGCTACCAATTTAATTGATTCTCTGCTTTTTTCTGGGAGTTTTTATGTCAAAGCCGCCTGTGCCGAAGCTTATGTATTGACAGAAAGAAAAAATATAACTTCTCGTTTGACAATTTTATTTACAGAGGAAGATCCTTTTGTTCGGGCAATGGCATTTAAACAGATGATAAAAATTGATAGTGAAAATGTGAAACTTATAATCAATCAAGCTTTAAATGATAAAGATTATGTTTTACCGGTTTATGCCATAGAAGAAATTAAGAATCAAAAGCTCAGATATTTTTTACCTGTTTTGCAAACTCTTATTTCCCGGGGGGAAGAAATTGATTTTGAAATCCGCCGCTCAATTGTTGAATTAGCTACTGCGTTTTTAAAAGAAGATAAAGACGATAGTTTAGCCCATGAATTACTGATTGCCTGTACTTTTGATCCTGATTATATTATAAAAAGGGATGCCGTTGAAGCATACGAGGAGATTTTTGGTGAAAATAGACATGGCATGCTTGACGGTGTTCTGACAAGGATTTCCGAAAGTAAAATAGAGTCATCAATTTCAAAATATAAAAATCGTCCTTATGTTATTATGACGACCAATAAAGGAATTATCGAATTTGAACTTTATTTTGATACTGCCCCATTGACAACTTTGAACTTTATAGAACTGGCTGAAAGTGGATTTTATAATGGTTTAACATTTCATCGGGTAGTGCCTAATTTTGTTGTTCAGGGTGGCGACCCACATGGTGATGGTTGGGGTGGTCCGGGGTATAATATTAGATGCGAATATAGTGATGTTCCTTTTGAAACCGGAATGATAGGTCTGGCAACTTCGGGTAAAGATACCGGCGGCTCACAATTTTTCTTTGCTCTTTCACCACAACCACAATTTAATAGCCGTTATACTGTTTTGGGTAAAGTAATAACGGGGATGGATGTACTTCTAAAGATTGTTCGCGGTGATATTATAGAAGAAATTGTAATACAAGATGGAGCGATATGATAAAGAATAAAATATCAAATTCGTTAATTTTCTTAATCCTGTTTATTTTTGCATCCTCCGTGATGAGCCAACAGATTGATAAAATGCAATTAGTTAAAAAAATTCTGGAAGTTGAGAAAACGCAAAAAGCTTTGGTTCAGGATTTAACACTTGATGCATTATTTATCAAAGGTGAAAAGAAAAAGGACGGACGGATTAAAGAGGAAGTAAGATTTAATAAAAAGTTGTATCTTGAATTTTTACCTGATACTACTTTGATGCATGAAGAATATCTTGATTATCTAAAAGACGGCAAACCTCAAAAAGAAAAAGACATGCTCAAAGAGGCGAAAAAAAGAGCAGAAAAAAAGAAAAAAAGAAAAGGGAGAGATATTTCATATTCAATGTACACTCCTTTTTACCCTGAACATAAAGACCTCTATGAATATGAACTGATAGGAATTTATCCTGAATTAATTGATGGACATACATGCTATGAACTAAAATTAAATGCTTTAGAA
>JAYEHE010000102.1:0-4386 GCA_034659415.1 Candidatus Zixiibacteriota bacterium
TTTAAGTTCGTTACGCATTTTTTTGAATTCTTCTAAGACAGGTCCGATAAGTTCACCTTTGGTACCGAAAGCGTGTCCTCCACAGTTAAGCCCTGATTCCAATCTATATTCGGATATCCAAAGCCCCATTTTGGCAAACATTTTACCTTGTATTAATGCTGAGCGATAATCACTTACTTTGAGAATAATTTGTTTTTTGGGAGCAGTATTGTTAGCTGGGTAAAAATCATCAAAATTAGACATATAAGTGAAAAGTCTTCGATTAATCCCTGCTGATAAAACAATGGAAGAATTCAGATTGCTGGTAGCATATCCACGTATGGCAGACATTGCCAGGGCATATTCTGGTTGTTGGAGTTCACCTTTGATATATAAATCACGGTCGAGTTTTGTCATGATATTAACGTCAATTGAACCCGGGAGAATTTTTTCTCTTAATTTGGTTTGAGCTTCAATTTTTTCATTCTTTGATGAAATATTTAGCATATTTTGATATTCAGTTTTAAGTTGAGAGTCTGGTAGCATTTCAAAATATTTTGTTATATTATTCCCTTTTTCGAAGGCTTCATTTTTTAAATTATGGAATTTAGTTTCAACTATTTCATGAACAAGATTGAGATATGCTCTGATTCTTTTTGCTCTGAAATCGTGTTCGTTTTCGTCGATTGGGATATATTTTTTCTCGTTCTTTTGGCAATGAAATTTACGCATTTTTTCAATTAATATATCATCGCCTATTGAAATAACGGAAGATATTCCGAAAGGAGCAACTTTGATGGGGGTGTCGATAGTAAAAGCAATTCCCATTACAGGGATATGGAAAGTGTGTGGATTTCCTTTATGTTTGGCTGAATCTAACAAGATTTTATGTCCTCAATAATTATTTTATTTTAGAAGCAACTTTTTTATCAAACCGGATAAAAAAATACCGCGTTTGAACCTTATTTCACTCTTACTTTATACGTATTATAGATTTAAAAGCAAACAAAAAGAAAAAATAAAGTTTATTAACTAAATTCTGATTGACCTTTGGATTTTTACTGTTTTATTAGGGTCGAAAATAAGTTTCTTAATAAGAATTAGAAGAGAGTTGTATGGCTGAAAAGACTAATATTAAAATTGAATCTCCAGGTGTTAATGTTGCAATTATCAAAAAAGATTATGATGGTTGGAAAATTTTGATTTTGAAAAGAGCTGAGACTGAATCGTATGGTGGTTTTTGGGGTTTTTTAACGGGTGGTAAAGAAGGGGATGAGACCGTCGCTCAAGTAGTTAAGCGGGAGATGAAAGAAGAAATTAATGTTTTACCGAAATCGACATGGGCAACTGAATATCTGGTACAGTTTTATGAGCCAGAGTATGATTCTATTTGGATTTTGCCGGTTATAGTTGCGGTTATAGACAATGATGATAAAATTGAATTATCACCGGAAAATTCAGATTTTCGCTGGGCGGAACTTAGCAAGGCAAAGTTTTTGTTAAGCTGGAAAAATCAGATTCAAGTAACAGAAATGATAAGTGAAGAACTTGAAATATTTCCATGTAGAAAGTGGGTTGAAATATTTTCGTAAGCAAATTATTTCGATTTTGTATCTTTGTGAATACCAAAGAGTTAAACGACAAGGAACATGTCACCTAAACAGGTTGTTATATTTTAAAACTCTTGCTTAGATTGAAAAATATACTATATTGGCAAGCCGAATGAGGTAATGAATATGTTTGTTACAATTTGTAAATCAAAAATACACAGAGCGACAGTTACTGATTGTGATTTGAATTATATCGGTTCCATTACGATTGATTCTGAACTAATGAAGCTGACAGATATTATACCATATGAAAAAGTTCAGATAGTTGATATCAATAATGGTGAGCGGTTTGAAACTTATGCTATTGAAGGTGAACCCGGGAGCGGGGATATCATAATCAATGGTGCCGCGGCAAGAAAAGTATCAAAAGACGATTTGGTGATTATTATTGCGTATGGGCAAATGGAAAGAAAAGAAGCTGACGGTTTCGCTCCAAAAGTTGTTTATGTTGACAAAAACAATAAACCAGTCTCTTAATTTTATATCAGTTTATTTTTCATTTTAATAGGAGATAATATTGCAGGATAAAAAAGCTGCTGTAGTACTTGCGGCTGGCAAAGGGAAGAGGATGAAATCCAATCTTCCGAAAGTTTTACATGAAGTTGGCGGTAAACCGATGATAAAAATTCTGATTGAAAAATTAATCCAATTGGAGTTTGAGAAAATCATTGTAATAATAGGCTACGAAGGCGAGAAAGTTCAAACTGTTTTGGCTGATTATCCTGTTGAGTTTGTGTGGCAACGAGAACAGCTGGGGACTGGCCATGCGGTAATGATGGCTAAGGAAGTAATGAAAGATTTTGACGGAATAACATTAGTGGCTTTAGGCGATGTGCCGTTTCTTTCTGAGCTTTCTATAGACCTTTTAATTGATATGTATAAGAGAACAAACGCAACTGCTTGTTGTTTGTCCGCTATTTTACAAGATCCTTCCGGATATGGCAGGATTGTACGTAAACCGGATACGAATATATTGGAAGCTATTGTGGAACATAAAGATGCAAGCGAAGAAACTCTTAGAATCAATGAAATAAATTCAGGGACATTCTGTTTTGATAATAAAAAACTTTTTGAGTATCTTGAAAAAATTGATAATAATAACGAACAAGGTGAATATTATTTGACTGATACTATTAAGCTGATGCATGATAATCAGTTGTCAGTTTCTGTTGTTGCTACGGAGAATCCTGATGAACTTCGGGGTATTAATTCTGTAGAACAATTGGATGAGTTGGCGAGAATATTTTCTGATAGATTGAGATAATTTTTATTGGTCTGATTATGACTTTACACGTATGAATAATATAATGTTGAATTTCTGTCGATATAAATTTAAGGAATCGATTTTTGTTGATTTTATGAATGAATTGAGATAGATTTAAGATAGAAAAGGATATCATGAAAAAAATAATTATTTTTCTGACATTATTATTATTTACTATTTCATCACAGGCACAGTTGGTCAGTGATGTTAAGATTAATAGTATTGCAATGGGTAATGGATTGGGTATTACTCCGGCTAATACTCCTTTTTCTTTATTAGATATGTCTCGGATGAAATGGTCGCACAGTTATTCAATCTCATTTTTTTCCGGAGGAAATTATTCTGGCTCTTCTGGTTTTTTAAATTCAACAATGCTATATGAAATTAATCCGAATCTTACATTGGCGCTAAATTTAGGTGTTGCACATGATCCTGGAGCTGTTTTTGGAAATGGGAATAACTCAGCCACATTTTTGCCCGGTTTTATGATAGATTTTCGTCCTTCTGATAATTTTAATATAAGAATAGATTATCAACAACTTGATGGTCGAACTTTTTTGTCTAATAAGTATGATCGTCGTTACTGGTTAACTGAACCATGAAATTAGGAGTAGTTTTACTTTTTATCCCTGCCTTTTATTAAATGTTTAAGTCCAATAAAAAATCAGCAAGAAGAACTAAGACCGGGACAACCGGAACAAAAAAATTATCAATTAGAAAAATTATTGATACTTCTCTCATTGTTCTGTTTGTATTCTCAGTTGTATATATTAGCAATACGGTTCATAAGGTTACAGCTACTGTGACTGAGATTGAATCTCTTCCTGATGAGATTATCAGATTGCAGTTAATAGGCTCCTACAAACAGAAAGATATTTTAAATAAAGCGGAAGAATTTTTCAGTCATAAGAAAATAAAAGAATTTGATATTATGGTTGTTGATGTAAACTGTTCCGAGTTAAAAGATATCTCGAATTCGATTGTTATTTCCAGAGATGAAAATTTAGATCATGCGGATATGATTTCTGAAATCGTAAATTTTGAAGAAAATGATATTTTGTTTAGGCCCTTGGAGAATAATAAAAAATTTATTACTGTTACTATAGTTCTGGGAGATGATTTTGAAAATATGTTAGATGATTTAATTTTGGAAGAGGAGAATTAGAAATAAACTTGATGCCTATGACTTCTATTGAATTAGCCCGCAAAGCAGGTCAGCTTGCCTTCTCAAAAAAAGGATTTGATGTTAAAATATTAAAAGTCGAAGAAATCTCTTCGATTTGTGATTATTTTGTTATTGTGTCCGGTGAAGCTGATGTGCAGGTAAAAGCTATTGCCAATTCAATCGAAGATGGGTTATTTGAAGAAGGGGTTAAGCCGTTTCACAAAGAAGGGGGTAAAGAAGGACATTGGATTCTTCTTGATTATGTTGATGTAGTCGTACATATTTTTAATGAGCCAACCAGACAATTTTATGCTCTTGAAAAATTATGGGGCGATGCTCATGTAGAACAATTAGTTGATGAGTAAATA
>JAYEHE010000103.1:0-4373 GCA_034659415.1 Candidatus Zixiibacteriota bacterium
TTCTGTTGCTTATGTACCGGGGGCATTTGAGATTCCATATGCCGCCGCTAAGATGGCAAAATCAGGTAAATATGATGCTGTGATTTGTTTGGGGGCTGTGATAAGAGGGGATACCCCTCATTTTGAATATATCGCCGCTGAATCTTCCAAAGGTATTGCTCGTTTGGCGATTGATACAGGTTTGCCGATAATTTATGGGATAGTAACATCTGATACACTTGAGCAGGCTATTGAACGGTCAGGGACTAAAGCGGGTAATAAAGGATGGGATGCCGCTCAATCTGCTGTGGAGATGGTCAATTTATATAAAAGCATGGAGTAATGATGGTTCAATCTCCTCGTCGAATTGCACGTGAATTAGCATTAAAAGGGCTTTATGCTTTTGAAACCGGTCAGGTTGAAGTTGATGAAATAATTGAAAATATTATTGTCGATGAAAATTTGACTGAAAAAAATATTAAATTTGCTCAATCAATATTTCGATTAGTAAATGATAACCGAGTTTGGGCAGATGAACAAATAGCAACTTTGGCAGATAACTGGGATTTAGAGAGAATTGCTATAATTGATCTAATTATATTACGTATTGGGTTGGTTGAACTTGAGAAAATGCCGGATATTCCGGTTAAAGTTGTTCTTAATGAGGCAATTGAATTAGCCAAGACTTTTTCTACCAGTAAATCATTTAGTTTTATAAATGGTATTTTGGATAAATTCGTTCAAATTATGAAAGAAAATAATAAGTTATAAAGAAAAACATGATAGTTTTTGTTTGTAAAAAATCTGGACATAGTGCTTAAATAGAGTATATTTGCTAAATTCAGGAAAATAAGAGAGGAAAAACTGCTCGGATTTTTTATGACAGAATTTATTAACAGAATAAATATAGACAAAACAAATGCTATTATTGCAACTTTGGTCTGGTTGTTTATTTTAATTATCTATAATCTAACGCAGGCAATTTCATTATCTTTTTGGGATTGTGGTGAATTTATAGCTTCTTGTTCAATACTGGGCGTGCCTCATCCTCCCGGAACTCCTTTATATGTAATGATTGGCAGGATTTTTTCTTTGGTACCATTATTTGATGATATGGCTCAAAGAGTAAATTTCCTTTCTGTTTTGAGTTCATCTTTTACTGCATTATTTGGTTATCTGGTAGCTGTAAGAATTTTAAGAAACTGGTTTATATCAAAAGACGATTTATACAGCAAAATTTTAATTTATGCTGGATCTGTCAGCGGTTCTTTATTTCTCGCTTTTGGGCTAACCAATTGGAATAATTCGGTCGAAGCTGAAGTTTATGGATTATCCATGATGCTTTTTATGGCTATTTTTTGGCTTACTTTAATTTACTCAGAAAACAAAGGGAACAAATTAGCTGACAGGATTATGTTGTTAATCATCTATCTTGGCTTTGTTGGAATTGGGATTCACATGACAACATTTTTGGTTATACCGGTTGTTGTGTTATTTTTCATTTTAAAAAAAGATGTTGGTAATAAAATCTGGTTTGGTTTGGGTCTGTTTTTCTTTGCGGAATTATATTTGATATTTGCGCTATCTTCGCTACCGAATGAAATTCCATATTATGTTCCGATAACAATGGCTTTGGTCGTATTTATGTTTTTTGTTTTTTCATTTGAACAAATCCCAAGAATTTATATGCATACCATTCTCATTTTTATACTTTCAATCTTTCCGGTAATTGGCAAAGGGATAGAAATGATAATAGGACCAATTGCAGATTCATACTGGACTATAATTAACTACGTCGGTTATCTCTCTTCTGGAGTATTAATTCTGTTTGGACTGTTTGTAATATATAAATATTATGCATTAAGAAAAACCGAAGATGCAACTGTTTATTTGATGAGTGGTTTGTTTATAATGGCATCGATAATTATGGTTGTTTTATTATTAATTTTCAAAGGTTATCAAGCCTTCTTAGTGATTTCGGCTTTGTTTGCTCTGATATTACTTGCCGTTTTATGGAAACATATCAATTGGTCAATTCTTATAGCTGTTGGCGGTTCATCATTGATAGTTTTTGGGATAAAACCTTTTGTCTATGGTATGTTGGTATCAGCTATCATTCTTGTTGTAGGCGGATTGTTAAAATATCTTCCGGGTTGGAAAATTTCATTGATGATAATATTTATGGCAGTTGCCGGATTCTCGGTGCATGTTTATATACCAATTCGTTCTGCCCAACAACCAGTAATAAATGAGAATAATCCGTCCAAAGATTTAACAACAACAATCAACTATCTTGAAAGAAAGCAATATGGCTCAATGTCTATGACAGAGCGGATGTTTAAACGTCGTTCGGAGTGGGTAAATCAATTTGGAATGCATCGCAGAATGGGTTACTGGGGCTTCTTCAATGAACAATATGGTATAAACGGTGTTAAATTTGTTTTTATCTTTCTACTTGGAGTTTTTGGAATATGGGAAATAATAAGACGACGGCCTGATTACGGTTTATTGTTTTTTATTCTGTTTTTAGTGTCATCGGTGGGTTTGATATTATATATGAATTTTGCCGATGGAACGCGAAGCGGAATAACCAGTATTGATTATCTTGAAGTGAGAGAACGTGATTACTTTTTTACTCCAGCTTTTGTTTTATTTGGGTTAGCAATTGGAATAGGCTTGTCTGTTTTGTTGCAATTTTTAAGAGAATCGGTTCAGTCTTTTGGAAAAGGCACGAGAAATATTGTAATGTACTCTTCGCTTGTATTATTTCTATTGCCAACTTTTACAATTGCAAATAATTATTTTTACTGTGACCGTTCCAATAATTATATGGCTTTTGATTATGCGAATAATATTTTGAGTTCTGCAGATAAAGATGCGGTATTATTTACCGGCGGCGATAATGATACTTTCCCTCTTTGGTGTCTTCAGGAAACATACGGAATTAGAAAAGATGTGAAAAATGTTAATCTGTCACTTGCTAATACAAAGTGGTATATTAAACAATTGCAGAACACGATGGGTGTAAATCTTGGCTGGACAGAGAGAGATATTGATAACCTTCGACCTTATAGAACTCAAGATGGAACTATTTTTAGATTAGCTGATCAAGTCGTTGATGCTGTTATTACCAATAATATAGGTGAAAGGCCGATTGAATTTGCAGTTACTACCAGTTCAGGCTCAAGGAAATATTTAGGAAAACCCCTTAAAAACAAACTTCGTTTAAAAGGGATGGTTTATGAAGTTGATACAAGTTTAACATCATTGTTGGTTGAGAAAGAAATATCTTTGGATTTTTATACTAACCCGAATAAATTTAAAGCTCGTGGAATTAATGATTCCACTATCTATAAAAATGAAACCGCATACAGATTAACTAGTAATTATGCTAATGGGATTTTGGTTACGGCAGATCATTTAAGGCGTGATGGTGATATTAAAAGTGCCGAGATTTTAGCTAAGCGTGCTATTGAGTTAGTACCCATCTCTACCAATTCGATTGATTATTTGGCTCAATTATATTTACGGCAGGGAAAAGTAGATGAAATCAAAACTTTAATAAATAAACATCCCTCGATTGACAAAAAACAATTCATGCTTTATTTAGGTCAGGCATATGATGAAAAAGGAGAATCCGAAGAGGCAATAAAAGTATTTAATTCAATTTTGAGCATGGATCCTTCTCACAGAGCGGCTTTTGAAGAAATGTTAAGAATATTTTATAATTCCAATCAGCTAAATAATATGGTTACTCTTCTAAAACAATGGTTGCGGTTCAATAAAAATGATAAGCAAATAAGGGATTTATTGAATGAGTTTGAAAACGAAATAGCCAAAAAGAATCAGAAAGTAGATTCAGTTAAATAATGAATATTCTTGCTTTGAATTGGAACGATCTCAAGAACCCTTATGGGGGTGGAGCAGAAGTCCATCTGGAAGAACTTCTGAGGCGATTAGTTAAAAATGGCCATAATGTAACACTCTTTTGCTCAGGTTTTGAAAATTGTTTACCCGAGGAAATAATAGAAGGGATTAAAATTATAAGACGAGGGAATAGATTTAATTTTAATCTAATTGCTCCGTTTCATTTAAGAAAATTGGTTAATAATGAAAATTTTGATATTCTTATAGAAGATATCAATAAAATTCCTTTTTACACACCTCTCTATTTGGATATTAAGACTTTGGTGGTAGTTCCTCATCTTTTTGCAACAACTGTATTTCATGAGACTAATTTTATGTTAGGCAGTTATATTTATTTAGCTGAAAGACCGATGGTTGCTGTTTATAATGGGAAAAAATATAATGTGATTTCCCAATCGACTGCCGATGATATTGCTGAGCGGGGTGTACCTCGTGAAGATATTTCATTAGTACATTGTGGAATTGAT
>JAYEHE010000104.1:0-4373 GCA_034659415.1 Candidatus Zixiibacteriota bacterium
GCGACGGTACGTTTATACCATTAAAAGGCAAAATCCCACCGACTGGAAGATCAGATACGGTAAGTTGTGCGAGTACATCGGCAAGTATGTTAAAATCACCTGTACCATCCCTACCGACAAATCGTTCGTTACCTGTTAAACTCGTTAGTGTCCTTGTTATGTCATCAATATTTTTTCTTGCGTTACCCATAATTATTCTCCTTGTATATCCTTAATCAATCCCCAAATCAGTTTCAAATAAATCTCCGTCAAGAGTTGCATAGTCATCATCAAAAGTCATTATATAGTTAATCTCAAAACTTCCCTTGACCGCCGATCCACAGTCACCTGAAATCCCCAAATCAGTTTCAAATAAATCATTATCAAGAGTTGCGTCAACTTCGTCAAAAGTCATTACGTATGTAATCTCACAACCCTCCATAATCAAAACATCTTGACCCGGATCGCATGACTTAACTATCCACGTTGAGAAATCTGAAAAATCCCTGTCATTGACTAACGCTTCATATCGAACCGTATCAAGCAAATTTATATCATAGGTATTAATCCCCGCCCCGATTGTCAAAGTTTCCCGAACCTCTCCAAATCTTCTTAACGTCCTAATTGCTAAATCCTGTGCATCAACCCCTGTTAATAAATCAGTCTCAAAATCTGCTATAAAACTTTTTCTATGCTCTTCAAAAATTTCTTTTTCCCTGGAATCGTCAAGATATGTAATTTCGTATTTTTTTTCTTTTTGATTTTTTTTATAATTTATTCGTGCTGAACTACAATAATATTTATTTGCATCTTCAAAATCTTTAACAGGGTTTTGAGTGACTATCCAACTCGGCAAGGTATGAACTTCATATTCTTTTCCCCACTGCCTAATTGTCAGAAGTCCATTATTTTTCTGAATTAAAAAAGCTATGTCGCTTTTCAAAACGTTATTTATTAAATCCTTTGTAGAACCACCTTTGAAATAAAAACCGACTTCAAAACAATAATCAAGATAAAGATCAGTTTCTGTAATATCCCAAACCCCGTCCACGTACGGTAAATTTTCATTATCAGTTAAAGCTTTTATAATTATTTGACCTATGCTGTTTTCTTCATATCCTGTAATGTTCGCTGTTTTTGCCTCAATTACTTTCCCGTCATCATCAAGAGAAGTTGCTCTAATAATACCCGTTTCAGAATTGAAATTGAAAGACAAGGAGTTTCCATCTTTATCATATAACCCCGTGCAGGCTGTTATATAATTAGAATCTATTGCAATATATTCAACCCATGTTGCCGGATCTTCTGAGTCAATATTGACCTGAAATAATTCAACTCCGATAAGCGAGCCCCACCCGACTGGAATGTCTTTATCCTCATTTGATTCTTTCATATTCGGGTATTGAGAGAGAGTGAATTTATTACAGTATGATCTATTCATTGTATAAAATTTATCATTAGCCTCAATTTCCATAACTCCGAAATCGACTTTAATATTAGAAATATGCCCGAACCGGACACGTTCAAAATCCTCAATGCTGGTTGCGTTTTCACTTGTTTTTGAAATCTGAAGAGGAGTGTTAAAATAATTTAGAACATCGAACCCGTCATATTTACCATCAGCATTATCAACTATAATTGAAAAAGAATTATAAACATTTATCCCTGAAATCACATCATTCAATGAATTTTTTAAAGATGGAACTTCCATTACTGGATCTACTTTAACATTCCCATAATAAATATCGGAAGGATTAGTCTCATCTTTTGGAGACGTTCCTAATGTCGACCCCGTGTTAGTATAAATAGAGGCAAAGGCTTTAAAATATTGCCATGGCTTTTTAGCTAAATTCATATATAATTTATCATTTATCATGTCTACATAAAAAGAATCGACCGTGTTTTGAATTGCATCAGTTGTAAAAACCTCTATTAAAAAAACATCCATGTAAATTTGAAAACCTACCTCTGTTGGATTGTCAAACCAACCGCCCCAAACTATCCAATAATTTGTTGGATCTGTTATGAGTTCAGCAATCGAAAACATATAAACATTATTTTCCCGACCGAAAACAGAATCGGCAATAGCCAAACGTGGATCATATTCTACCGGCTTGAAAAGTTCAGCTATATATTTTATCGGTTTTCTAATTACATCAGCCATATTAAAAAGCCTCTAAAAACATAAACTTGTAAGAATATAAAAATTTATAAGTGCTTGATTGAAGTTTCGTTATTGGCTCTGTTGTACGACCATAAAAATAAAACATATTAGCAGATAGTTTATGCTGTTCATCATTCAATTGCAGAAAGAATGGAAACCCTCTCATAATTTGAGATGAATAAGCAAACTCAATGTCATCATAAACATCTTCATCAATTTTATATCTCACATCGAGATCAATCGACCGACCGGAAAAACCGCCAAGTCCCGGAATGACCGCCCCGGACTTAGTGACTCTATTTTCGTTTGAAGTATAAAAACCGTTTTCTTTTGATATACCCGTGCCAAGCGTCCGATAAGTTCCGATTGCAACCCGTCCGATATATGACCCGTTATGTGTTATTTTAAATGTGTGTACCGTTGCTTTCGTTGTTATGCTGTCAATTATGTAAAGCCCATTTTGATAAGGTGCGTCTTTTGTAATAGTTATAGTTTTTGTATCTGTATCATTTGTGATCTGAATTTGAGTTGCGTCTGTATATCCAAATCCTATGCAATTTATAGTTTTCGCTTCGTCGAATGAGAAAGTAAAATTATCAGTATCTGTATAAATATCAGAAAGTGCAGGAGACTTTATTTCATCCGGGGCATCATCTGAAAATTGCATTATGTCGTTTATTAGTATTCTCATAGTTTACCTGTTATGCGAAAACCCCCGCCCCGATATTTCTATTTGACATTTTTATTTTCCCTGTTGCAAATCCTCTGTTTATAACTTTAAATAATACTGCGTCATCAATTCTTATATCAATATTTGTTGTACGTTCCGGCTCTTGACCCTTTGGAGTTATATCGACCGTTTCACCACCACTTGCGAAAACCGCCGCCTTATCGTTCCTGTTTGTTAAAGTATCCGGCACGGTGTAATTTTGTAGCCCCGTTTCCGCTGTCGGGGCAACAGGTTTTGATTCCTTGATTGCGGCAAGTTGAATTCCTGCGGCGGTGGCGGCTGCTGCTGCATAAGCCGCCATTCCCCACGGTCCGAACTTTGAACCGGCTGCGATGGCGTTCAATATTGCAAGTGGAACTTGAGCGGCCGCCATCGAAATCTGGAGTTTCCAGCCTGTGAGTGCGGCTTTATATTCTGCCTGAGCTCGTTTTTTTCTATATACCTCTTCAGCTTCTTCTTTTTGTTTTCTGTATTTTTCTTCTATTTCTGCTTTTGTTACTGCGTCCTCTGCCTCTTTTATTGAGAGAGCGTCACCGCTTGCGATTGCTTCGGCAAGTTTGACCTCTGCCTTTTCAACTTCGGTTGACTCTGATAATCCGGCGGCGGCAAGTTCTGCCTGCATTTGTGAGTCAAGTAATTCAATTTGTTTATTGTAAGCCCTTTCCATTATAGCAATCTGTTTGTTGGAAATTGCCTGCATTAAATCTCCGACTGAAGAAACGACATTCCCTACGTATCCCATTGCTTCATTTGCGGTTGAGGCATAACTTTTTAATATTTCTTTTAAACTTTTTTCTACATCTTTATTTCCTTTTATATTAGCATCGTTTTTTTTCTTATTATTTTTTATGATTTCATCATTTGTCGCTTTAGCATTATTTGCTTTTTTCTTTTCTGCTTCAATCTCTTTTTTCTTTTGTGCCATTTCTGCTTTATGTGCCGCTCTGCTTGTTTTTTGCTCAGCTTTTAATTGAACAATACTATCTTGAATAGCCTGTGTGTTTGTTTTTCTACTATCTGCAAGTTTTTTAAAATATTTACCAAGACCCGGAATTTTTGCCATCTGTCTAAAAAGTTTTTCAAAAGCTCCACCTATTTTTTTATCAATCGTCAATGCAAATTCCATCATCCATATTTTAGCAGATGTCACAAAATCAAGTGTAGCATATTTTACTTTTGCCCAGTTTTTAATAAGTTTAATTATTCCAACTATTAAAAAGCCAATTGCAACAGATATTAAACCAATCGGATTGCTTGCAAGTGCCGTTGTCATTGCCTTAATTGCTCCAGCAAAACTAAAAGAAGAAATAGCCGCCGCTTTTGTCATTATTATATAAGCTGCAAATCCACTCGCTGCACCTACTAAAACCGCCCCCACGTTTTTAAGCATATCTATTAAATTATCACCGGTAGTTGCCCATTCTGTAAATCCATTCATTGCTTTTGTTAAAGGTTCTAATAAATCAGATCCCATTTTAACGGCAACCCCAGCAAGAACAT
>JAYEHE010000105.1:0-4318 GCA_034659415.1 Candidatus Zixiibacteriota bacterium
GCAATCACTTTTTGAATATTTAAGACAGGCATTATATGGCATCAAAGGTTTAGTAACCGATTACTCAAACGGGCTTCCGGTTATGGCGACAATTGAAGTGCTTGGTCTTGATATCGCACAGGATAGTTCCATCGTTTATACTGATCCGGATGTAGGAGATTACTATCGAATGATTGAATCCGGTACTTACAGTCTGGTATTTTCAGCCGATGAATATATCCCTGATACAATCTCAAATGTTGTTGTTACTGATTTTAATGTTACCGAAGTAAATGTTCAGTTGGTCCCAATTCCAAGCGGACCATCAATTTCTTTTGTCTCTCACAATATTGGGCGGACAATGCCGGGAGAGAGTATTTTCGTAACAATTTTAGTCAGAAATAATGGTAACGGTTCGGCAGCCAATTTGTCTTCGGTTCTTCAAACATCCGATCCATATTTAACTATAACTCAAGCCAACTCGAACTATCCGAACCTTGATCCATTAGGCGGAACAGGAATAAATCTTGTTGTTTTCGAAATATCTATCAATCCATCATGCCCGTTAGAATACGATGCTAATCTTACTTTGGATATTTCAGGTGATGATAGTTATTTTGTTAGCTTGCCATTAGTTATTCAACTGGGATATGAGATTGAGAATTTTGAGACTGCAGATTTTTCTGAATATAATTGGCAATTGAGCGGTAATTCCAATTGGCTGATTGATAATAGCACTTCTGTCGATGGCGAATATTCCGCTCGCTCAGGATATATCAGCCATTCCCAAAATTCCCAGATGCAGGTAACTTTTGATTATTTGAATGCCGACGATATCAGCTTTTCCCTGAAAACATCAACTCAGGGAATTTATGATAAATTATCTTTTTATATAGATAACATTCTTCAAGATGTTTGGTCGGGAGATAGTTTTTGGAACGAGGTTTCTTATCCGGTAACTTCAGGACAACATACTTTTAAATGGCTTTATACCAAAAACAGTTCTGTCTCGAGCGGTTACGATGCAGTTTGGGTGGACAAAATAAAATTTCCTTCAGTTAATTCTGATATTGATAATGACGGAATTCCTAATATTACTGATAATTGTCCCACAACTTATAATCCGGGTCAGGAAGATGCCGATAATGATGGCACCGGTGATGCTTGTGAAACGGCTGTTTGTTGTCTGGGTATTAGAGGAAATGCAAATAATGATCCAAATGATGAAATCGGAATATCAGATATAACATTTCTGGTAGATTATATGTTTTTAAGCGGTTTCGAACCGGAATGCAGGGAAGAGGCTAATACTGACGGAGATATTTCAGAATCATTGGGGATTTCTGATATAACATATCTCGTTGACTATATATTCAATTATGGGCCTCCTCCGTCTATATGTCCATAAGTTTATTATTCCTGCCTTTTATAATCTTCAAATATCTTAGACTTTTTTAAGTTGAATTGTGTACAACCTATTAGATTAACAATGGTTTTGGAGAGTAGTTTGTATAATAATAACAGGCAGAATAAATCGGATTTCAGAGTTCTTTTGTACTCGTCGATTGATAATCTTAATTTATCAGATTACCAACAGTTGAATCTGGTTAAAGATATTCTTGCTGAAAATAAGATAGATTCAAATCAAATTCTGTTTGATAAATATCATAAATCATATTTTCGACTAATTCGAAAATTTTATCACCTCATACAAATTCTTATTTATCTATTACCAAAATATAAAATCATACATATTTTTATACCGTCTGATAGCCAACTGATAATTTCTCTGATAATCCCATTTTTGTTAAGCCGTTTATTTGGTTTGAAAATTATTGTTAGCTATAATGACTCCAAAATTTTAACGTACAGACCTATTTTTAGAAAAATTATTATATCTATTTTGAAACAATGTCAGGAAGTTACAGTTAATAATTTTGCTTTAAAATCAGAATTTGAAAAACTTATAAAACATGTAGATTTGTTTTATCAACCATTAAATCAATCAAATATACCTTTCAGAAGTGTTGATAAAATTATACCCAAAATTCTGGTCGATTTTTCAGGGAACCCTTCTCAAAATTTGCACGGCATTATTAAAGCTTTCCGAATCATTAAACAAAAATATCCGCGCACGGAATTAAGTATTTTAGGGAATTACAATCGAATCATAAATAGTTGTAATAATATAAATCTTGAAAATGAAAATGGTGTTTTTCTCAGCGAAAATAATAACGAAAAAGAAGTGCTGAGGCTTTTAAATGAAAATGACATTTACCTTAATAATTCCCGTGATGAATTTTTGCCTCCGTCGATGATGACTGCTTTACAGTCCGGAATTCCGGTTATGGCAGTAGAGAATAAATCAATTTCAACTTTAATATCTTTCGGACTATCTCAATTTATTCATCTGTTTAAAGACCATATTGAATTAGCTGATAAACTTATAGATATGGTCGAATCAAATTATCCTGTAGCCTCTAAGGCTAAAACCAGTAGTGATAAATTATCTTTTTGCAATTTCAAGAATATTTCTAATGGATGGAAAAAACTTTATTTATCCCAAGGGAAATAGTGTTTTTGGCATTTTAAATTATAGAGGAAATGTTTTTATTTGTAATGATGACATCTTCTAATTATCCTAATATAAATATTGAAATATTATGAGTAACATAGCATCAAAATATAAACTGGCTATTATAATGCCGGTCTTAAACGAAGAATTATTTATTGGCAAAACTTTGGAGCAGATATACTCTCAGGATTTCCCGATGGCTGAAGTTGAAATTGTAATTGCTGATGGAGGTTCTTCTGATAAGACAAAAGAAATTGCTTCTTCGTTTAAGAACAGGTTTGGTTCTTTAATTTTATTAGATAACCTAAAGAAATTTTCTTCGGCAGGAAGAAATCTGGGAGTAAAAAATTCATCTGCTCCTTATATTTTGATTCTTGACGGACATATAAACCTTCCTGATAAACATCTACTTTCTTCCATAATCGATGTTTTTGAAAAAACTGACGCAAAATGTCTTTGTAGTACACAATTTCTGAATCCTCCCGATCTCATTGAATTTGAAAAGTCTATAGCTGTTTGCAGTGGGTCAATTTTAGGGCATCGAACGAGGAGCAAGTTGTTTTCAAACGATGAAAGCAAAATTGATCCGGTCTCATCGTGTGCAATATACCGACGTGATATTTTTGAAATTGCGGGTTATTTTGATGAAAGGTTTGATGCTTGTGCGGATATTGATTTTAATTACAGAATCAATAAGGCAGAGTTAAAATCTATTATGTCTCCAAAATTAAAAATTTCCTATTATCCAAAATCATCATTGAATGGTTTATGGCAACAGATGCAAAGATACGGTGGAGGATATTTTAATTTTTCTACAAAACATAATTATTATTTTCTCCCTCAACTTATAGCAGGAGCAGGAGTTTTCGGTTTTCTTTTTCTGTTTTTGTTGTCAATGTTACACACTCCAGCATTTGGTTTTTTGAAATCTGTATTTGGAATATATCTTCTTGTTATTATTTTATTCTCCGGCATGTTAACTGTTAAAGAAAAAAATATTGGTTGTCTGATTTTCGGTCTGTTGATTTTTCCTACTATTCATTTTGGGCTTGGTGTTGGATTTTGGAAGCAGTTTTACAAAAAATATTTAAATATAAATGTTAATAAATAAGTAAAGAAGGAAGTATGCTTTCACGATATAGCCATAGTTCTCTCGGAACCTGGCGAACCTGCCCACGAAAATTCAAATTTAATTACATAGAAAGAATCAAAGTTCCGGATCGTGTTACCCCCGATGCATATCTTGGTTCATCGGTTCACAGGGTTTTAAATAAGCTTTATTCGCTTGGTGCCGATGGGATTGTTATTCCCTTAGAAGATGTTATGCAAATGTATAACGAAGAGTGGAAAAAAGTAGATTTGAATGCTATTGCTCTTATCAAAGATTTTTATACAGTTGATGATTATATAAGATTGGGACGGGAGATGATAACCCGTCATTATGAAAAATATAGTCCTTTTAGATTTGGAACACTTTTAGGCACCGAATTAAAATTAACTTTTGATATTCCTAAAACCCCATTCAAAGGGAATGCAATAATTGACAAACTTCTAAAATTAGACGATGGTACAATTCAGATTATTGACTATAAAACTGGCAAGAATATTCCTAAGGTAACCGATCCTGCTTTCAGATATCAAATGGGTTTTTATCAGATTGCCGTACAGCAGAATTTCCCACAATATAAAAATATTGAACAGGTACAGATTTATTTACGACCAGATGAAACAATAACTCATAAAGTAAGTGAAGATGAACTTGAT
>JAYEHE010000106.1:0-4314 GCA_034659415.1 Candidatus Zixiibacteriota bacterium
TAGAAATAGTATCAACTCCAAGGGGATTGATGGCAATTAAAGTAACCGTGAAAATTCCATCGGTTGAATAAGCATGGGTCGGATCAGTTAAAACCGATGTAGTGCTATCACCAAAATCCCATTCATAGTTATCAGCATCGGTTGAATTGTTTGTAAATGTAATTGTAGAATCAACAAGAGTATCGATTGAGGAAGGTGTAAAAACGGCAATAGGTGTAGCATTATAAACATAAATTGAATCGTTCAATATGAAAGATTCAAAATTAGTTGGTGTTTTTCCAAATGCAGTTAATGAAACTTCATAAATACCAGCTGTATCAAACAGATGTTTTTGATCGTTTCCGTCATCAGCAACAGAGTAAGTAGTATCAGTAAATGACCAGGTCAATGAATCGATATTCCCCGAAGCTGAATATGAGAATGTTACGGTATCGGTAACTAATACTAAAATTGTATCAACAGTGAATGTTACACTAACCGGAAGTGAATCCCATTGTTCGACCGATTCGGAAAGTATCTGTTCAAGATAACCGGGGTTATGTACTCCCATTGAGCCATCCCGTTGATAGAGAAGATAATTTGAAAACATTCTTACTAAATCAGGGCTGAATGTGGTATCGGTGCGGTAGTTATTGTTTTCATCAAACAAATTCATATTGTTGAAAATATACTCAAGACTATCAGACATGATTTTGATATTGTTGATTATTGCAATTGATGAAAAATCAGTCAGGTCGGTGTGACAACCTCCTAAATTACAATTTTTAACATATTCTTCGGTTTCATCAGCCAAGCGGAATGTATGTTCCCCAAACTGATATCCTTTACCAGTTCCATAATGGCAAGTCAGGCAGGCATTAGTACTACTTAATGCTTCACGGTGAGTAGCAATTTTACTGCTACTTTTAAATGAAAACCCATTAAACCCTAAAAGAACATCTGCCTGTGGGGAGAAATGAGGAATATTATCAGAAGTAATAGACAAATCTTCAGTAGCCCCGTTCACCGGATCAGTTAAATTATTAACACTGTGATGGCAGTTGACACACATGATCGACTTGTCATTAGCATTCATAAAATAGAGAGAATCATTTGCTAAAGAGACATATTTATCTTCGCTTCCACCTCGAAGGATTGACAGAAGGTTATCATCCCAGGTATCATATTCATGGCTGTGGGGATCATGACAAGTAAAACAGCCTATGACAGAGTATTGAACGTCGTTGCTAATATAAACAGAGTCAAATTCTTCTATATATCCTTCATGGGTATGGCATTTAGCACCATCACAGCCATCAGTTAAAACTGTATCAAGAGCAGTAGCTGAGGCATGTTTGGAATTTTCCCATTGTCCTTTAGGGCGAAAAAAGGCATTTTCATTTGATTTATGACAATTGAAACAGCCAACCGCAAGAGTTGAGTCGGTAACAGTTGTTTCAAGATTTTCAGTTACCAGTTCATCGCAACCAGGGAAAGATAGCATGATTGCTAAAATCAAGAATGATAATATGAGAAGTAAACTTTTGTTATTCATAGATTTGTATCCTAAATATGTTGTTTGGTAAACTATATAACCTGTCAATAATCCTATGTCAATTGTTAATTTTTTATACAATTATCAAAGATAATTCGTTCGAAATGAATTTCTGGTTTTTAATAAAGTATTAATGAAAAATATAGAATAAGGAAAAGAATTATTATGTCGAATATATTAGAAATAATTAAGATTAAGCTAAAATAAGGAGTTGTTATGTCTTTACTTATAGAAGTCCTTGAATGGATGGACCCGAGCGGCGAAGAGATGATATACCGTATCCCTCAAGAGGGATCAGCTGATATAAAAATGGGTGCTCAGTTAATAGTTCGGGATAGCCAGACAGCTATCTTTTTCTCAAATGGACATGCGGCTGATATGTTTACTACTGGCAGACATACTCTGTCAACTTTGAATATCCCGATATTAACCAGATTATTATCGTTTCCATTTGGGTTTAACTCACCTTTTAGAGCCGAAGTATATTTTATTAATCAAAAAGTTTTTACAAATCTAAAATGGGGTACAAAGCATCCGGTTACATTTAAAGACAACAAATTGGGACTTATAAGACTTCGCGGTTTTGGTGCTTTCACGATGAAAATCAAAAATCCGGTTCTGTTTTTAAATTCAATAGTTGGTCGTCAGTCCAGATATACAACTTCAGATATTCAGGATTACCTTCGGGATGTAATTGTTGCTCGCTTAAATGATATGTTGGGCGAAAAACTTGATTCTATTTTGGAATTACCTGCTATTTATACAGAGCTTGCCGATGAATTCAAAACAATCATATTCAATGAATTTGAAAAATACGGTTTGGAATTGGTAGATTTTTATATTTCATCAATTACTCCTCCCGAAGAAGTTACAAAAATGATAGACCAGCGTTCCGGTTTGGAAGCTGTGGGTGATTTAGATAAATTTTTGAAATATGAAATGGCAAAAGGAATAGGTTCTGGCGGTGATGCCTCGCAAATGGGTGCTGGTTTAGGAATGGCGGCTGGGGTTGGTATGGTAATGCCGCAGATGATGACCAAAGTTTTTTCACCGGAACAAACTGAATTAAAAAGGGAACCGGTTGCTACTGTTACCTGTCCTAAATGTCATACTGATACTCCTGAACAATCGCGCTATTGCTACCGTTGTGGCCACCAGATGATTGCAATGAATAGTTGTCCCGAATGTCATTGTCAGATTCCTGCCGAAGCTAATTTCTGTTCTGATTGTGGATTTAAGCTTGATACCAAATTATTCTGTCCGCATTGTTCGGCTGAATTAGTAGCAGGTTCAAAATTCTGCGGAGAATGTGGAAAGCCTACTAAGGATAATGACAATAAATAAGAAACAAGGCTTCTATATTGATGTTACCTGTCCCGGGTGTGGGGCAGGTTTGCAACTTGATTCAAATTTTTATGTGTTGAGTTGTGATTATTGTGGTTCGGTTTTACGAGTTGTTATGCCGGACCTTCCGCCGGCGTTTCTTGCGAAAAGTCGAGTGAAACAAAGAGAACTCAAATTTGGCATTGACCGATATCTTAAAGAAAATAATCTTCCTTTGACAGATTCTGATTTTCAAGTTAAGAAAATTTATTATCCATTTTGGAAAGTGGATGCTACCATTCTGAAAGTGCGAAATAAAATTCATGAAAGATTAGTAGCAGTAGAGACTGAGAATTCTTCTGAAATTGTTACCAAACAAGAAAAAAGCAGCCTCAATGTCTCTCCTTATTCCGTTACGGTATCCGGTGGAGCAAAATTTAGAGGGGTTCCGGAATCTCTTGGTATTAGAAGTGAGTCTGTTCATGTTGAACCATTCTCCAGTGAAAATATCGAAGAAGGATTCGATGCCTTACCAGTGGTAAAACCGTGGCAACAGGTATGGGCTTATATATCTTCTTCAGTGGCAATAGTAGGAGATATTGATCGAGCCGCTTTTGGGAAGAACTTAACCGAGATGTTTTATCCTGAGTTTTCTATAATCTATTTCCCTTATTTTATTTGTGAAAATTATTCAACATCTAATTGTCAGCGATATATAGTTGATGGAATTTCGAATCGGGTGGTTGATGTTCATAACCCTCTTGAAGAATACATGAATGAAGCACCGGAAGTTATTATTGGATCCTCTTACAAGAACGCAAGTCATTCGACAATCTCAATTGAACAAAGTAAAAGTTCTGGTCCGTCCAAAATACTGAAAACGGAAACTGATAAAATCATGAAACCGGTAAAGGTGGAATTTGGAGATATTGAAGTTGAATTTCACCGATGTCATAATTGCGGAGTTGACCTTCCGGAAGAAAAATCATTTGTTTATATTTGCAAGAATTGTGAAGAATTATCCAGTCTTGAAAAAAGTGCTATTGATATAGAAAATTTACTGACATGTGATTATGAGCCAGACCATAATGATATGCTACTTCCTTTTTGGTCAGTGACTCTCCCTGAAAATAAAATAAAAAAAATGAGATTTATATTTGGTGGATTATTTAACTCCGATAGTATAGTAATTCCGGCTTTCTCAAGCAGGAATTTTGATGCAGTTTTAAGATTAGCCCGTAGGATGTCTTATGCAAAAAACAAATTTCAATTGAAGCCTATTTCCGATTTCAAAGAAAATTATCATAATGTGGAAATATCATTAAAAGAAGCCATTCAACTGGCATCACTAACTCTCTATCGAGAATATATTTCTAAATTTGGCAAAAATAAAGACGGACTGGAAGAAATTAGTCCGCGTAAAGTTGATTTGATTTATTTTCCGTTTCATCTGGAAA
>JAYEHE010000107.1:0-4310 GCA_034659415.1 Candidatus Zixiibacteriota bacterium
CTACAACTTGAGCTGTTGCCACAATCATCAGTTGCTGTCCAAGTTCTGGTTAATGTATAAGAGTTATCACAACTTCCTGGAATTGTAGTCTCATTAAATGTAATAACTGGTGTTGGGTCGCAATTATCAGTTGCAATAACATTAGCCGGAACAGGAATATTATCACAACTTACCGTAATATCTGTTGGGCACCCTGCAAGGGTCGGATATGTTGTGTCCTGAACAGTTATTGTTTGTGCGGAAGTAGTGCTGTTATTGCATTCATCAGTTGCTGTCCAAGTTCTTGTAATAGTATAAGAGTTATCACAGCTACCTGGTGTTGTTGTTTCATTAAATGTAACAACTGGAGCCAAATCACAATTATCGGTTGCTGTAAGAGTTGGAGCTTGGGGAACATTATCACACTCTACAACAATATCAGCAGGACAAGTTTGGTCAAAGGTAGGAGCAAGGTTATCTTCAACAGTTATAGTTTGAGTGCAGGAAGCAAGTATATTTGATTGATTATCGCTAACTTCCCAAAGGCGATAAATTGTTTGTTCCTGAGAGCAAGAACCTGCAACAAACGAATCAGTATGATTTAATGAGAGCGTCGGGCAGTTTCCTGTTGCTGAATAAGTTGCTGTACCGGTATTCGATGGGTCAACAGAAGCATCACAACTTATTGTAACATCCGGCGGACAACTGATTGCTATTTCGCAAGGGTTACAATCGCCGATTAAAATGCTAATAGATTCTGTGGCACAGTAGGTATCATCGCTACAACCACTATTGTTACAAGCTTCTAAGCTAATAGTAATATTTGTACCCGGTGAGCCAGTAGCAGTGTATTCAATAAAGTTAGTCCCTTGTCCGCTGACAATTGTTCCTCCGGTTATTGTCCATGTGTAAATTTCGGCGGTAGCAGTTGTTGAGCATATAGAGTTAGTTAAGTAACAAATTGAATCTATGTCAGAGTCAGGATAAATAATATTGACTTCAGGAACAGATGGCACAAAAATTCCTTGAACGGAACGGTCCTGATTAGCTCCTCCTCCGCCATCATAATTTACTACACTCATATGATATGGGGCACCGCCAACCGAGCCTGCTCCATTCCCTACTCCCCAAGTATTGGGTAATCCCTCAGCTAAATGGCCTCCCATAAAAAAGCCTACACTACCGTCATCAATAACAGTAAAATAAATTGTCAGATTGATTTCAGCATTTGCCTCAGTACCTGTAAAGAAATATTTACTTACCGAGTCAATCACGACATTGTAAAATGAAAGATGCTGAGTTCCGCTGGCTGTAAATGAGCCATTCACTATATCAGAAATACCGATTGGAACTGAAACATAATTCGTACTGTCCGTTGGGTCAGGGAAAGCATAAGTACCGGTAGGATTTGAGCAATCTGCTGGAGCAGCAGCGGCTATAGGGCTGCAAACACCACCAATTGAAGCAATAGCTGATGCTTCAGAGAAATCATAATCAGTAAAATAATCAAAAGTATGAAAATAATTTTTTATTGCATCGGCTTGTATTGTAAAATGATGAGAAGTGCCAGAATTTTGATCGCTAACGAAATACCGATGAGCTACAGACGATCCTTCTTCATAACAAGAATTGGAGCTATTGACATTTCCGTTATGCCATTGAGGAGAAGCTGTAAGAGTGCCGTTCAATAAATGGTGAAAAATATTATTTGAAAGAATGACTGTTGTTGATGCTATATATCCCGAAGAATCACCGGTAGAAACAATAATTAGCGTATCAGGTAGATTGTAATCGATAGGGGTTTCCCAAGTAGTATAGAATGAACCGCTTACGTCAGCGCTGGTTGACCATGAATCATAAATAAAATCGTTAGTATATTTTACCTGAATAGTAATATCTTCGTTACTCAAATAACTATCGCCATAAACTTCAAGATCTATTCCTAATTCGAAATATTCTGTTGAAGATTCGATAGCAACTGCAAATGCCGATGATGACATTAAAAGAATCAGGCTTAATAGTATTAACGTAAGTTTCAAAGATTTAAAAGTAATCCGATTGTGTAAAAAAGATTTACCTAATATCACTTATATCCTCCTTAATGATTCCTTGTCCAATGGAATCATCTTATATTATTTATGCGACTTTAATCAATTTTTTCTTTAGCCTTTTCAACTAATTTTAGATAAGTAAATTATCTCATGCAACTGAATACAAAGTAATAATTTAATATAATATGTCAAGTTAAATTTCGGTTTAATCCGGTATCTTTTTTGAGCATCAGTAGCAACTATAAGAAGAAAAAATATTACAAATAAAGCTATTATTTTCATTAAGCATTATTCAGTTACTTATATATTTTTTTGGCAAGTATTATGTTGTTGAATAGTAGCCATATAACTGTTGTGAAATAATATGATTCAGCACGTAAAGGTGGATGCTAATAGTTCACAATAAGAAAAGTTGACCAAAATCAAGGTGTATTTTGGTAGATATTTTTATTATATTTTTGTAATTAATGTATATTAAGAAATGAGTGAAAATTGGATGAAATAGATAATTTTACCTTAAATGAGGTAAAATCTGAAAAACCTACACAAAAATTCAGATTTTATGTCCAGATATTTTCAGTATTAATCAATATTTGGATTGGTATTGAATTTTATTTATTTGTAAGTAATATTAAGAGTGGGGGGATGCTTTGGGATGTTCCGCGTCCTCCGGGAGTCGAAGGTTGGTTGCCTCTTGGGTCTTTAGTTTCTTTGAGGTATTGGATTGAATCAGGAATAATCAATAATATCCATCCGTCAGGGATGATTATTTTTATTGTGATTTTATTGACTGCCTTATTTTTTAAAAAAGCTTTTTGTAGCTGGGTTTGTCCGGTTGGATTTATTTCTGAAATGTTAGGGAATATCTCAGACAAAATTTTCAAGCGTCGTTTATTACCGCCAAAATGGCTGGATTATATTTTACGTTCTTTGAAATATATTATTCTGCTGTTTTTCTTCTATGCTATCCTTTATCAGATGTCTATCAGGAGTATTGAGGCATTTGTTTATAGTGAATACAATATTATTTCAGATATTTTGATGTTACGTTTTTTTACTCATATAACAACTTTTGCATTAGTTGTAGTTTTAATTCTTTTTGTTTTATCGTTGATAATTAGAGGTTTTTGGTGTCGGTATCTGTGTCCTTATGGGGCATTATTAGGTATTTTGGGGTTATTATCAATAACAAGAATCACTCGCAACAAGCAAAGCTGTACTGATTGTTCATCATGTGCTAATGTTTGTCCTGCATTTATTTCGGTTGATAAAGTTAATCAGGTCAACTCCGATGAATGTATCGGGTGTATGGCATGCGTTGATGTTTGTCCGGTTGACAAGACTTTACAGATATCTATTGTATCGAAAAAGAAAAAAGTATCTTCTCTAAAATGGGCTATTGTTTTGGTTGTCTTTTTTTGGGGTTCACTTTGGGTAGCAAAAATGTGGGGTCCATGGGAGAATAGTGTCACTAATGAACAATATATTGATTTTATGCCTCAAATAGAAAAAGGACAATTCCCGCACCCGTAAAAAAATAGTTGAAAATTTAATATTACTATAATAAGTTAAAATTATGGAAAATTAGTTATATCTTTTCTCAAATTTAAATTTTTAACTTATGAATTAGTATGAAAAAAATATTATTTGTTCTGTTTTTACTTCCGTTATCTCTTTTGGCTCAAGTCCATCTTGATAAAAGTGTTGAATTCAAATCCTTTCGTCCTATTGGAGAACAAAGGCAATGGACTTTTATTCAAAAAGATTCTGTCATCGGAACTCTTCAGTCAAAAGTAGTTGATGAAATAGATATCAATGGCGTGTCAGGGTATAGAATCAATCAGAAATTAGAATTGGATTACTCTAAAATAGGTATTGACAGAAAAATTATTGTCAAAGGTGATTTTTTCGTCAGCACAGATGGATATTATCTCGGGGACAAGAAGAGTATATTGTTCAATGAGCAAAATGAACAAATTGAATTATCTCTAAATAATAATAAACTGGAAGGATATTTTACTCGGTCGGGCAATGAAGTTGAAGTTGTTAAAAATAATTTTGATAACATATTTGCTTATGATAATAATTTTATAGATCAACTTGAGATAATTTTATCATTTTCAAATTTGATAGTTGGCGAGAACATTGATTTCAAATATTTTGAACCACAGACACAATTGGAATCGAATTTTCATGGCGTTGTGGAGGCGTTTTCCTACAAAAAACTCCATACTCGTTTGGCAGATTCAGTTTATACAATCAATGTATCCCAACCTTTAC
>JAYEHE010000108.1:0-4232 GCA_034659415.1 Candidatus Zixiibacteriota bacterium
GCCCCCAGGGTGAAGTTACTCTTTATCCAGTTTCGGTTGATGGCACTATTGCCGGTTTTAATCTTGTTACTGAAACAGTAGTAAATTATACATCAGATGCCGCAGATATTTATCTTGTTTATGATATTGTTGATGATATTTATTTTATAACTACCGGCAATATTAATATTGATATTCAGGATATGGGTTTTAGTTATGATTTCGATCAGATTAACTATGCTCCTGATTCTGGCTGGTCACAATTTATCGATATGGAACTTATATTAGGACATACCTATGTTATTTGGACTGATACTGACAATTATGCAAAATTAAGACCTATTAATATTTTTAACTCAGGTGCTGTTAGGTTTGAATGGGCTTATCAAACCGATAGTGGCAATCGTGAATTAAAAGTTATCCCTCCTGAGGGACAATAATAGATGTTCGGATACGTCAATGTATAAGAACGAAAGGATATGATGTTATGTTACAGAAACTTATGAAATTAGCAGTAGTTGCAGTAGCTTTAATGCTTATGACTGCCACGGTGGGAATAACGCAGAATTATGATAATGATTCGAGATATGAGTATAATCATAGCAGTAAAGAAGCAAGAATTGATAGATATCTTGATGTTGTGCTTTGGACTAATCACGAAGATGGTGAGTATTTTGAAGGTGACAATATTGTCATAAAATATCGAAGCAATCATGATGCTTTTGTTGCTATTTACTCAATTGATACAAAGGGCAGAGTGAACCTTTTGTTTCCATCGGAACCCAAGGAAGATAATTTCATTCGGGGCGGAGTCTCATATCGTCTTCCTGATGGTTATGATGATTATGATTTAGTAGTTTCCGGTCCGGAAGGGATAGAGTCTATTCAGATAATTGCATCAAGGGAAAAGTTTCCTGTTCCAGACTGGTTTAAAGGCTCTGATGTCCTTTTTGATTGGGATGATCGTCATGAATTTATGGATTATCTCAACCAAAGATATTTTGTTCGATATAATGGACAAAAGTTTGCTTATGATCGTGCCACAGTTTATGTGAATGATTGGGAGCCAACTTATTTTCGTCCTGTGTACAGCCCTGACTATCCCAGTTGGACTCTAAGCGGTAATATGTATGTAGATTATCTATGGGGATCATCGGTTTATATTAACGGAGTCTATTGGGGTGTTACACCTTTGTATGTTCCGAGAATCTATGTCGGCTGGCATACTATGACTATCTATGATAATTATGGATATTGTTGGGAATCTGATTTTCATGTCACCCGCTACCATACAGTAGTATTGAACCGAGATATTATTCACCCTCGTCCAGGAGTATATTCTAAGTTTAAAGAAGTGCGAACAGTTGGATATCGTAATCCGGCAAAGTATGGTTATCCCAACTATAAAAAGCAAGTTTCTAAAATGAAGACATATACTTCAAAAACCGTTACAGTAAATAAAACAAATGTAAATAAAAATTCTGTTTCAGTAGGTAAAAACTACGTACGTGGTAATAGTAAACTGGTTAAAACAAATCGGGGTTACGAAACAACCGGAATTAGCACAGGGAAATCAAGTAGTAAAACTAATACTTATGGGAAATATAGAAGAAATAGCTACGATCAAAGCAAATCGCAAAAAATGAGATCCAAATCTTCATATTCGTCCGGAAAATCTAATTCTGCCGATAGGAGTATCAGGGAAACATCAAGAAAAAGTAGTACATCAAGCAAAAATTCTCATAAATCTTATAAAGCGAATACGAGCAAGAAATCATCTTCGAAAGCTACCAGAGTAAAATCTAAAACGAAAAAGTCTTCAAACAGTTCAGGAAAGTCGATAGAAAAGAGTACACGGTCAAAATCATCCGAGAATACAACTAAACCATCAAAATCATCTGGAAAATCTAAAAGAGGAACGAGCAAAGATAGATAGATTTACAGTCTTATATGTAAAAACCGACCTCCTCTGGTGGTCGGTTTTTTTTATTGTGTAAATGAATTTATATGGAACATTTATACTTGACATTCGTTAAATAAATTGTTAGAATTAGGTTACTGCCAATACGACTGTCATATTGGCAGATTATTGATGGAAGTGAAATATGGCGTTTGATAAACTTACAGATAGAGAAAAACAGATTTTATATAATCTTATTAATTATTATATCGAATCTGCTGATCCGGTCGGCTCCAGAGTTATTGCCAATAAATTTAAAATGGGTATTTCATCGGCAACGATAAGAAACACTCTTGCGGATTTAGAGGATTTGGAGTTAGTGGTCCAACCGCATACATCAGCTGGCAGGATTCCGACAGATTTAGGGTATCGGGTATATATTGATTATTTATTAAAACCGGAAGAACTAAATCAGGCTGAAAAAGATGTTATCAAACAGACAATTTTAAGAGATGGACGAGGTCTAAACGAAGTTTTAGGGCAGACCTGTAAAGTTCTTGGGGATATAACAAATCAATTAGGTGTGACGATTGCTCCTCGTTTTGATAAAGGAATTTTAAAAAGGATTGAGTTGATTCCCCTCACATCCGAGAGAATAATGGTTGTGGTTGTTGTTGAGTCAGGATTAGCCCGTTCAATAATTATTGAGATTGAAGCATCTATTAAAGAGATAGAGTTAAAAGATTTTGAAGAATTATTAAATGAGCGTTTAAGTGGTTTGACTCTTGGCACTATCAAGGAATCCATCACTGAAAGGTTAGCCGATGTCGCAGGACATGGCCGTCTCATAAAGCTGGTTATTGATACAAAAGATAGAATTTGGACAGAAGAGAGTTCCGATGATATTCATTATGCGGGAATGGATAAACTTCTGGAACAGCCTGAATTTTCAAACCTTGAGCGAGTATCTGAATTAGTGAAAGTTTTAGGAAATGGCAAAGTCTTGTCTGATTTTCTTCGTAGTTCTAAGTATGAAGGGCTTGTGATTACAATTGGGAAAGAAAATAAATTCCATGAGATTATGCAATGTTCATTAGTGACGGCATCGTATAAAGTTGGAAATATTACCGGCGCTATTGGAATAGTTGGACCAACAAGAATGCCATACAAAAAACTGACATCTATTGTTGAATATACTGCCAAAACAATTACCGAAGTAATTGCTGGGATTGATTATAAAGAGGATTGAAATGGTTAAAGAGAATAAAGCAAATACTGAAAAAGAAACTAAAGATGATACTAAAGTGAATATAGAATTTTCAGAACAAAATAAGAAAGAATCATTTGAGCAGTCTCAGGAAGAGCTGAATACTCAAAAAGAAGAAATTGAAAATGTTAAGCTTTCTGAAGAAGAACAACTAAAATTGAAAGTTGAAGAACTCGAAGATAAACTTCTAAGAACCACAGCGGATTTTGAAAATTATAAGAAGAGGCTACTGAAGAGATCCGAAGAACAGATTGAATATGCTTCGGATAGAATGATTATCAATATTCTTGAAGTTGTGGATAATTTTGAACGGGCGATGGAACATGGTAGTAAAGACAGTGATGCTGATTCATTATATAAAGGAATGGAGTTGATTTATAATCAATTGGTATCTTTTTTGAATAAATATAATGTAAAGAAGTTAGATGCAGTAGGGGAAATATTTGACCCTGAATATCATGAAGCACTTATGCAGGTTGAGTCTGAAGAATTTCCCGAAGGTACAGTTGCAGTTGAAATTAATAAAGGTTATCTGAAAAATAATAAAGTTCTTAGACATAGCAAAGTAGGGGTGAGCAATGGAGAAGAAAAAAAAGAATCTAAAAAGAAAGATAAATAATAAATATAAAGGAGAATAATTATGGGAAAAGTAATAGGAATTGATTTAGGAACGACCAACTCATGTGTCGCTGTTCTCGAAGGACAGGATGCGGTTGTTATTCCAAACAAGGAAGGAGCCAGAACAACTCCTTCGGTAGTCGCTTTTACAAAAGATGGTGAACGTTTAGTCGGTGCTGCTGCGAAAAGACAAGCTGTGACCAACTCAGAGAATACAGTTTATTCTGTTAAGAGATTTATGGGACGGTTGCACAATGAGGTTTCTTCAGAAGAAAAGATAGTTCCTTATGTGATTGGTAATAATGATAAGGGTGCGGTTTTAATTGAAGCCGGTGGGAAAACTCATACCCCTCCGGAAATTTCAGCGATGATACTCCAGTCTTTGAAAAAAGCCGCTGAAGATTATTTGGGAAGTGAAGTAAAGCAAGCGGTTATTACAGTACCTGCTTATTTTAACGATTCTCAGAG
>JAYEHE010000109.1:0-4232 GCA_034659415.1 Candidatus Zixiibacteriota bacterium
TGCAAGCATTTTAATCCCTTCAAGCTCTCCATATTTCCAGTTTCCCTTTATAAATTGGATTATTTTCACTTTCCAATTATACCCAACCGCCCGAATAACCATACCCAAAGCCGCAGTTGTTTTGCCTTTACCATTACCGGTATAGACTATAAGCAAACCTTTTATGTCTTCTTTGTCCGAATTCACTACAATCTCCTTGGATTTTATAAATAATACCTATTATCACAATTTCCCATGCTTCAACACAAAAGTCAATTCTTTAATATAACTAAACTTAGCTAAAATCACTAAATTTGATTTTGTGAAAAAAATAACCAAATTGATTTGACAAAACATTTTATCAAATATATATTTTATTAAAACAAAATATATCTTGAATTAAGATTTATTTTGTATAGTAAATAAAAAATGCCTTGAATGAAAGGATAATATGCAATTTACAAAAGCTGAAGAATACGGAATGAAGGGAGTTCTTTTTTTAGCTGATAAAGAAAAAGAAATCATAACTCCGTTATCTGAGATTTCCGAAGCTAAAAACATTCCCGAAAAGTTTTTGGCTAAAATATTCCAATCTTTATCTCGTACTGGTATTGTCAGATCACACCGAGGTGTCAGAGGTGGATTTACTCTTAGCCGTGACCCGAGTGAAATCAGTGTCAAAGAAGTACTTGAAGCAATTCAAGGACCATACTATTTAATGAAATGCACCAAAGACATGGAATCTTGTGAAGACTCTGAAAAATGCGCCATTAGAGACCTCTTTATTATGGCTGAAAACAAAATGTTAGGTGTCTTTGAATCTCATAGTTTAGCCGACATGGTTAAGTGGCAAAAAGAAAAAAACGAACATGTTGCTGCATCTATATAAATAATGACAATTCCAAATTTAATAGGTTTACAGCATACCTATTAAATCTTATCTTTGTCGCCGGAATAATATTTAAAAGGAGTTTAAATAGAAATGCCTGTGAAATCTGACAACTGGATTATTGAGATGGCTCATAAACATGAGATGATTAAGCCATTTGATGAAACGCAAATTCGCAAAGGTATCAGCTATGGAGTTTCCTCTTACGGTTACGACATCAGTTTATCTAATGAATTTAATGTATTAGAGACTGAAAACCTGAAAGAGATTGACCCCAAAAAGGATTATTCAGAAAACTTCAAAATTATAAATGCAGATTCTGTTTTAATTCCAGCAAATTCTTTTATTTTAGCTCGTACTAGAGAATATTTCAAAATTCCAAGAGATGTTATAACTATCTGCTTTGGTAAATCGACCTATGCCAGAAGCGGAGTCATTGTAAATGTCACTCCATTTGAACCTGAATGGGAAGGTTATGCCACAATCTCTATATCAAATACATCTCCAATTCCAGCTAGAATTTATGCCAATGAAGGAATTGCACAATTATTATTTTTAGAGGCAAAAGAACTTTGTAAAACGTCATATGCTGACAAAAAAGGAAAATACCAAAGCCAAAAAAATATAACATATTCAAAAAATGATAAAATTACCGATAACTAATCAAAACAATATAATAATTGAAATATAGGAGTTAATAATGCTAAAAGAGACCATTAAAGATAAAAAAATTAAAGGTAAAAATGAAGGTAGCCGCCAAAGAAGAACGGTTACAATTGATGGAAACACAGCAGCTGCATACGTTGCTCATGCAACCAATGAAGTAATTGCTATCTACCCTATTACACCATCATCAAATATGGGTGAAGAAGCCGATGAAAGATCAGCCCGAGGTGAAAAAAATATTTGGGGAGCAATACCTGATGTTGTTGAGATGCAATCCGAAGGCGGAGCTTCAGGTGCTGTCCATGGTGCTTTAACGACTGGAGCATTAACAACAACTTTTACCGCCTCACAAGGTTTACTTCTTATGATTCCAAACATGTTTAAAATTGCCGGTGAACTTACACCAACAGTTTTTCATGTTTCCGCTCGTACCGTTGCCAGCCATGCCCTCTCTATTTTTGGTGATCATTCAGATGTCATGGCAACCCGCTCCACCGGCTTTGGACTTCTTTCATCAAACTCTGTTCAAGAAGTTATGGATTTGGCATTAATTGCCCAAGCTGGTTCTCTTGCAAGTAGAATTCCTTTTGTTCATTTCTTCGATGGCTTTCGTACTTCACACGAAGTGCAAAAAGTAGAAGAAATAACTTTTGATGATATGCGTGATTTGATCGATGAAAAACTAATACGTGATCATCGTAGCAGAGCACTCTCCCCCGATAAACCGACTATTAAAGGTACATCTCAAAACCCTGATGTCTTCTTCCAATCAAGAGAGACAATCAATAAATTCTATGATGAAACTCCAAAACATATTCAAGCGGCTATGGATAAATTTGCCAAGGTAGTTGGCAGACAATATAATTTATTTGATTATGTTGGACATCCGGAAGCTGAACATGTTGTAGTTATAATGGGTACCGGTGCAGAAGCAGTTCATGAGATAGTTGATCATCTTGTAGAAAAAGGTGAAAAAGTCGGTATGATAAAAGTTCGGTTATACCGTCCGTTTTCTTTTGAATCTTTTGTCAACGCCCTCCCATCTACCGTTAAAAAAATTGCCGTATTAGATAGAACTAAAGAACCGGGTTCAGTAGGCGAGCCTCTTTACACCGATGTCCAAACAGCAATCAATGAAGCTATTGACAATAAAATAGCTAATTTCTCTGAGCGTCCCTTAATCGTTGGCGGTCGTCATGGATTGGGCTCCAGTGAATTTAATCCTGGTATGGCTAAGGGAGTGTTTGACAATCTTAAATTGAAAAACCCTAAAAATCATTTCACTGTCGGAATTGTTGACGATCTTACAAATACTTCTATAACTACTGATAAAGATATTGATCTGGAAGGTGATAATTTCCGCGGTCTGTTTTTTGGATTAGGTGCTGATGGTACTGTTGGAGCAAATAAAAATTCGATAAAAATTATTGGTACCAATACTGATAATTATGCTCAAGGTTATTTTGTTTATGACTCTAAAAAAGCCGGAGCAGTCACTGTCTCTCATGTCAGATTCGGCAAAGACTTGATTCGTAAACCTTACTTAATTGAAAAAGCACAATTCGTAGCCTGTCATAATTTTTCATTCCTTGAAAAATATGACATGGTCAACAAACTCATCAAAGGCGGAACATTCCTCCTTAACTCCCCCTTCTCAGCCGATAAAATCTGGGATAAAATGCCCAAAGAAGTGCAACAACAAATCATTGACACTAAAGCAAAGTTCTATGTAATCGACGCCATCTCATTAGGTAAAAAACTGGGACTTGGTGCCAGAATCAATATGATAATGCAAACTGCTTTCTTCTCAATTTCAGGAATTCTTCCAAAAGATAAAGCAATTGAAGCTATTAAAAAGGCGATTGTTGATACGTATGGTAAAAAAGGTGAAAAAGTTGTTAACATGAACTTTTCTGCCGTTGACGGAGCAGTTAGTGCAATTGAAGAAGTCGATTATCCGAACAAAGTTACCAGTAACTTCTCAAGACCTCCTATTGTCCCCAACCATTCTCCAGACTTTGTGAAAAAAGTTACTGCTGAAATAATCGCCGGTCGTGGTGAGGACTTGCCTGTTTCAGTTTTCCCCAACGATGGAACTTACCCAACTGCTACCACTCAATATGAGAAGAGAAATATAGCTGTTGATATTCCAGTATGGGACACAGAAACATGTATCCAATGTAATATCTGCTCAATTGTTTGTCCTCATGCGGCTATTCGCCCAAAAGTATTTGGGAAAGAGTTCATTGACAAAGCTCCCGACTCATTCAAATATATTGAAGCCAAATCCAAACCTCTGGCAGGCTTATATTATGCCCTCCAAGTTGCACCTGAAGATTGTACTGGTTGTGAAATCTGTGTCAATGCTTGTCCGGCTTTTAAGAAAGATGAGCAGGGCAACAAAACCAAGCTCAAAGCCATTAATATGGAACCCCAAGTCCCTATCAGAGAGCAGGAAGTCAAAAATTGGGATTTCTTTCTCAATGAATTACCTGATGTAGATCCAAGTTTATTTAATCCGGAAACTACTAAAGGGTCACAATTCGTCAAACCTCTTTTTGAATTTTCAGGGGCTTGTAGCGGATGTGGTGAGACACCGTATGTTAAATTAATGACCCAGCTATTTGGAGATCGTGCCATTTGTGCCAATGCTACGGGATGCAGTTCTATTTATGGCGGTAATCTGCCTACAACTCCG
>JAYEHE010000110.1:0-2449 GCA_034659415.1 Candidatus Zixiibacteriota bacterium
TTATGACTGCTAACGATTCTAAATTTCTTTTAGGTAGTAAAGGTCCTGTTTGGTATCGTGGGTATCATTATGATATGGAAAACAGATACCCCAAGATAACACTTGGTCAGGTCGATGATATTTTAAAATTTTATAAAGTTGACAGAATTATTGTCGGTCATACTGAAAATGACAGTTTGTTGAGTTTATTTGGAAACAAAATATTTGCTATTGATGTACCTGTTCATGAGCTAAATGGATTTCAAGGATTATTAATCGAAAATGAAACCATTTATAAAGTATCACCTGACGGTAATAAAATAAATTTAAGTAATTGATATTGAAAGGGTCGATATGCCTTTTTGCCCAAAATGTAAATATGAGTATGTTGCTTCGGTTTCAAAATGTCCTGATTGTAACGAGGATTTAGTCGCTTCTCTTCCAGAAGAAAGTGATTTAACCGATGACCATTTCGAGAAATATAAAGACTGGATACCGTTGGCAAAGTTTAACTCTGATCAAATAGCAGCTATGACATTAGGCAGCCTCCGCTCCAAAGATATTCCGTCGGTAATACTTTCTGGGACAGGTCATTTTGGAATGACCGGACAAATGGGAGCTTCAGCATTTAGGCCTATCGGCGGCAGTTATACTTTATTGATTCCAGAAGAACATGTTATAATTGCAGATAAAGAGTGTAAGATGATTTTTGGCTCTGAATGGGATAAAGTAAAAATAATAGATTTAGAAGAATAAAAATTAAATATTCATATTAAATAAATAATCTTCCAAGCCGATAAAATAATTGTAAGTTACAATGCGATTATTTTCGAAGATTGGAAGTTTATGTACAAAACAAGAAAACAAAACAGGGTTGATGTTATTTCATATGTCAGAGTAAGTGAAAGAAGAAATAATAATTCTATCGGATTTGTCAAAGATTTAAATAACGCTGGTATTCGCCTAAAAAGCCTTAGATATTTCAAGCCTCAGACAAATTGCCATTTGGCTATTGCTTTACCTTACCCAACAAAATATGATAATTCTGTTGCCATTGATGCAAAAGTCATCTGGAGTACTCAAAGCGATTTGAACGGATACTTTGATACAGGTATTGAACTCCAAGATGTAGAGCCGCACGAACTGGATGCTATTGAAAAATTTATTGAATATGTTGCTGATACAAATAAATTTTTCTCACTCAATGAGGCAGAAAAAACAGCCTGATATTTACTCAAACGATTTTTCAGGCATCAACAACCAGCAGATTAGATATGCCAACCCGCCTACTCCCCCGGTTAAGAACAAAATCAGAATAACAACTCTAATCAAAGTGGAATCAATATCAAAATATTCTCCAAATCCACCGCAAACTCCTGCAATTTTTTTATCAGTTCTTGAACGATATAATTTTTTTGTCATAATCACCTCATTTATAATAATCCAATACTATTTATAATACTCATTCATCTTGTATATATTCAAGAATTTCTCCCGGTTGACAAGAAAGAACTTTACATATAGCATTCAGAGTTGAAAACCGAATTGCACAAGATTAAAATATTATTCAGATATTTCAAATAGCCACTTTTATTATATAATTTTTCTTCTAATATAACACGCATTAAAATGCGTGTTGAAAAACTATTCTATTCTGTCCCCTCAATGGCAACATTTTTTTGTCTTTGAATACAAAACTTTACTCTTTTTCGATAATTTCCCATAAAAAAAGAGGCAGTCCGGCTTGGCGGACTGCCTTGAAGGTACAGGGATTAAAAAGGGGATTTATTCTACATTTTTAAATGAGAATTTCCTTTCAAAAATTGTCCAAACTACTATCGAGCAATATTGCCGATTTCAACTCGTTCAAACTCATGCCTAAAAGACGCACCAGTAATTGAACTGTCTAAACTACAATTCTTCATATTATATTGAGTACTTATAGAGAAATTTAAAACCAGAGGCGAAGCAATGATCCGAGAGAAATGGCTGAAAACAGGAAAAGGAAGAGCTTTTATAAAATCAATTATTACAGATTGATTATATTGCTTGACATGCCAAATTGTAAACATATATTGGCTATCTGTGTCCGCGGGGTGGAGTCCGCCAAGGCGGAGTAGCTCGTCTTCTTTATAATAGCAGAGTTTAATTTTGTTCTACGTATATGTCATCAAGTCCGATTCAGGCAAACATTATACCGGACATACAAATAATATTCAGAGACGATTATCAGAACATAATAATGGTATGTGTAAAACCACCAAACCTGAGTCCAACTGGGAGATTGTACACTTAGAGAAATTTGATACTCGAGGCAAAGCTATGATCCGAGAGAAATGGCTAAAAACAGGAAAAGGAAGAGCTTTTATAAAATCAATTATTACAGATTGATTATATTGCTTGACATGCCAAATTGTAAACATATATTGGCTATCTGTGTCCGCGGGGTGGAGTCCGCCAAGGCGGAGTA
>JAYEHE010000110.1:2549-4212 GCA_034659415.1 Candidatus Zixiibacteriota bacterium
TCCGAGAGAAATGGCTAAAAACAGGAAAAGGAAGAGCTTTTATAAAATCAATTATTACAGATTGATTATATTGCTTGACATGCCAAATTGTAAACATATATTGGCTATCTGTGTCCGCGGGGTGGAGCAGTTCGGTAGCTCGTCGGGCTCATAACCCGAAGGTCAGGGGTTCAAATCCCCTCCCCGCTACCAAAAACCGTTGCCACTCAATCAATTACAAATACAATGTAACTTTAGTCCTATCGTAAGCTATCAGCCCAAAGGTCAGAAAGTTATTACTTGGTAGTGTCTGTAGGTTTCCCTTGTTAGGGGTTTTGACCCTCGGGTTATTAAGCTTTCTAACAAAATATTCCACCTTGAGATATTAATTGGTAAGCATTTTTTTACATAAATGATCTTTGATCACTTCTTTAACACAATCTTAACACTTTTCTAATAATTATGTATTATATATATTGTATCATAAGAGGAGATTATGAAAAAGAAGCATATAATCATCATTGAAGATGAAGTTGACATTCAAGAACTGATTAAATATAACCTTTCCAAGGAAGGTTATAGGGTCACTGGTTTTACTTCAGGAGAAGAAGGTTTAAATTCTGTTAAACAGATAAAACCGGATTTAATTCTGCTTGATCTGATGCTTCCAGGTATGGATGGTTTGGAAATTTGTAGGCAATTGAAAAAAGAATCAACAACAGAACATATTTCGATCATAATGATTACTGCTAAAACAGAAGAATCTGATATTGTTAGTGGGCTTGAGATGGGGGCTGATGATTATATAACCAAACCTTTTTCCCCCAAAGTTTTAATTGCACGAATTAGATCTCTGTTCAGACGATTAAAAGCAAAAGAAATTACAGAACAATCCCTAATTGAACGGGATAATATTATTATCAATCCCGGTAAATTTGAAGTTTTGGTTAGTAGTAAACCTATAACTTTAACTTTGACAGAGTTTCAGATTCTACATCAGCTTGCCAAAAAACCGGGCTGGGTTTTTACACGAGATCAATTGATAGATTCAATTAGAGGTGAAGATACAATTATTACTGATCGCTCAATTGATGTTCAGATTGTTGGTCTGAGGAAAAAACTCGGGAAGTCGGGACATCAAATCGAAACCGTTCGTGGAAT
Source organism: Candidatus Zixiibacteriota bacterium (assembly GCA_034659415.1). Classification (GTDB taxonomy): domain Bacteria; phylum Zixibacteria; class MSB-5A5; order GN15; family FEB-12; genus QNAD01. Next base: position 3,690 of record JAYEHE010000110.1, read on the forward strand.
CGGATACAGGTTCAAGGAGTAAGTATGGCTAAGAAAAAAATGATCCGCCAGCTTATCATACCCTTCACCTTGACAATCTCAATTTCTTTGTTAATTCTGACTTGGTTCTTATTCTCATCGTTAAAATCATTCTATCTTGAAGAAACTCAAAGAAACCTGCAATCTAAATCATTCATTTTTAAACAACAAGTAATACCGTATTTCGTTGATAAAGATGTTGATTTATCAGCTTTGCAACAACTGTGTGTTCAAATAGGAGATTCTTCAAAAACAAGAATTACAGTCATGCAACTGAACGGATTTGTAGTGGCAGATTCAGAACAAGATCCAGATAAAATGGATAACCACTCTTTTCGTGAAGAGATGAAAAATGCCTTAGAAGGAAATATTGGTCACTCTATTAGGTACAGCAATACATTGCAAAGATCGATGATATATCTGGCAATACCTCTAAAACATGACAGTAAAATATTAGGAGTTCTCAGATTATCAGTGACTTCTGAATCCATTGATGAAGCGTTGA
>JAYEHE010000111.1:0-16215 GCA_034659415.1 Candidatus Zixiibacteriota bacterium
TTTTATGTTCTGTTGGGTCTTGATTCGCCGAGGCGAATTGTGACCCGACAGGTTTTCTTCTATGATAATTCTTTTTTTAACTTCGCTGTCAAAGCCGGTACAATTTCCAAAGCATCACCAACAATTCCATAATTGGAAACATTAAAAATCGGGGCATCTTTATCTTTATTTATAGCTACAATAGTCTGTGATGACCGCATCCCTACCAGATGCTGAATTGCTCCGGAAATACCAACCGCAATATACAGTTTCGGATTTACTGTTTTACCGGTCTGTCCTACCTGATTGGAATACTCAGTCCATCCGGCATCAACAATTGCTCTTGAAGCACCAAAAGCCGCTTTTAGAGAATCAGCCAAATCTTTAACAAGCGTAAGATTAGATGCTTCTTTGAGTCCACGACCAGCCGAAACAACAATATCAGCTTCGGTTAAATTAACTGCTCCGGTCGATTCAACTTTCATCTCTTTGATTTCTGTCTTTGATTCAAAAGCTGTAGCGGAGATTTCCTCTGTTATAACTTCACCGTCACCGTCTTGAGATTCAGGAATATTTTTTGGTCTGAGAGTTGCAAAAAAACTACCCTCGCCGTTTTTAACTATATCAGAGATTACAGATCCGCCAAAGTTCGGTCTGCTGACTACAACAGTATCATTATCCAACTTAAGACCATTTATGTCTGATGCCATTTTCCCGCCATTTTTTGCGGCTAAACGACTAAATAATGCTTTACCATAAAATGTTGCCGGACCCAAGACCAGTTCTGGATTGTATTTTTTTATTATTTCCGAAATAACATTTACATAAATCTCATCATTAAAATATTTTAAAGCAGGGTTGGAAATAGCAATAACTTTTCCTCCGCCTCTGGAAGATAACTGTTCTGCCAATGGTTGAGCATTTTCAGCTAAAATTAGTGTTGTAATTTCTCCGCCCAATGATTTAGCGGCTTCAATGAGCTCAAAAGATGTAGGAACCAGCTCACCATCTTTTTGTAATGCAACTGTCAATATTCTCATAAAAAAGAAACCTCATTTTTAATAATTATTTATTTCTCAAATTCCAATATAATTTCTAATACCTTGCATAGCAACTATTTTCCCATCCTCTGTTCCTGAAAAACAAACAAATATGGAATAAAAAACAATACAATATCCGTATTATTTCTTAAAACAACAGCCATTAATTAATTCTATCCTATTTAAGAATATCTTCTAAATGCCGATAAATTTATAAACCTATTAAGGTTAAATTTATGCTATTGGCATTATTATTTAGATAAAAAAAATTAGATAATATATGAAAGGAAGTTCTGATGGCCGAAATCATTGTGAAGTACGAAGATAAAGTCGTCGAACGTGTTGTATCAGAAAAGAAACGGATAAGTATAGGCCGTACTAATGAAAATGACATAGTTCTCGAAAATAGAGGGGTCTCAAGAAAACATGCCCTAATCGAATTTAACAACAATGCCGCAATTATTATTGACAATGAATCGTTAAACGGTACTTTTGTAAACAACCGTAAGATCAATGAAGAAATTTTGCGTGAAAATGACACAGTCACTATCGGAAAATATAATCTCGTTTATCATGCTCAATCAACTCAGGACGATGGCGGTCCTGAAGATTTTGACGGTACTATGGTACTCAACACTAAGAAACAGAAAAAACTTTTAGCAAATGACCGAATCGAAAAAGACATCGTTCAAAAACATGGTAGTTCGGTACTAATCGGCGAAGAAAATTCTGAATTTTCCGAATTCAAAATTGACCGCGATGTTATAACTTTAGGTAAAGCAAAATTCTGCCATATCCACTGCAAAGGATTCTGGATGTCGGGAATTCAAGCAAAATTAGTTCACGATGACAACTGTTATTATATTGTTAATCTGGGCAAAAAAGGTAAAACTTTGATAAATGGCGAACGTACAGAAAAGTCCGTTCTCAAAAATGGTGACATTATTACGGTAGGTAAAAGCACTTTCAAGTTTGTCGAGGGAAAAAACTAAATGAAGTTTGCTCTTATTTCTGACATTCATGGTAATCTTGAAGCACTAACAGCTGTTCTTAAAGATATTGAAAAAAATAAGGTAGATACTATCCATTGCTTAGGTGATGTCATCGGATATGGCTGTGACCCTGTTGCATGTCTGAACATTGTTAATAAAAACTGTGAAATTAAACTGATGGGCAACCATGAACATCTCCTTCTGGGTTTATACTCTATGGATAAATGTAATTCTGCCGCAAAAACCTCTCACGAATGGACTTCCAAACAGCTATCAGATCATGAATTGGCACTAATCGAAAAATTTCAAATAAAATCTATTTATGAAGGATGTCTTTTGGTTCACGCATCTCCGCTAAAACCTGAAGAATGGAGATACATAGTCAATTCACAGCAAGCAGAATTGGCATTTGACAGCATGGATGAAAATTTCTGCTTCTTTGGACACTCACACTTACCTATGATATTTGTCGAAAATAAAGATAAACCTCCAAGGCAAGTTGTTGGTCATGATATTATAATGGACCCTGATTATCGCTATTTGGTTAATGTCGGATCGGTAGGCCAGCCTCGCGATAATGATCCAAGAGCATCTTATGTTATAGTTGATACCGATGAATGGGAGGTACTTTTCAAACGAGTAGAATATGATATTGCAACGGCACAAAGCAAAATGAAAAAGGCAACCATGCCTGAGCTATTAGTAGAAAGATTATTAGTAGGAAAATAAAAACAATATGAAAAAATATTACTCATACATAATTTATCTATTGACTTCGGTTTTTGTTGTTCTGCTTTATATGAACAATTTTGGTCCAATGGAAAATCTACAAAAATCAATCAATGATACTTTAAGTAAGTTTACTTCCAATGACACCAACAGTTCAAATATTGCCCTGGTAACTATTGACGCTAAATCAATGGACAAATACGGCAAATGGCCCTGGAATCATGATCTTGTCGCTGACCTTATTGCCGCTACTGCATCAGGCGAACCAAAAACTATTGTAGTTGATTTTCCATTGAATGAAGATGTTTATCAGGATTCTTCAGGATATACTCAAATATTGGCTGAACAACTTAGCTGGATTAAAAATGTAGTTCTTCCCTATGATATTGCACTGGCAACTTTCAGAAGGTCAAAGACCAACAACCCTGATAATCTGTTTAACTATTCAATTCAGGTTAATAATCGGCTGGGATTGATGGAAGAAGAATCAAGTTTATTGGTTCGCAAAGTATTTCTTCCTGCTGATAAAGTAATAGAAGCCAACCCTTATCTTGGATTTGAATATATTATGCCGGATAATGACCGGACGCTGAGACATCAGTCTTTGGTTATGAACTACGAAGGTTACTACTATCCGTCACAAACTCTGCTTGCCGCGGCAAATTTCCTCAATGTTAAGCCGGAACTTATAAAAATATATGAGGGGTCTCATATCGATTTAAACGGTAAAGTACAAATCCCAATCAATAAAAAAAGCGAAATGTATTTGAATTTTTCTTCCGGTAATCAATTTGCTAAATATTCGGCGGCAAAAATTCTTGATGAAGGATTTGATTTTAAAAAATTCAAAAATAAGTTGATTTACATCTGTATTGATGATGTCAGGTTAACCGAATTATTTACAACGCCAATAAATCCTGAAACAGAAAAATTTATTATTAAATCAACTGCAATTGATAATATCATCAATAAAAATTTACTTGCTGAAAAATATGATATGGGTTTAATCTCATTGCTTATTTTATTCGGGCTGGGAGGTTTGTGTGCTTTTATGTTGCCTCAGGTTTCCAATATGTACCGTATGATAATACTTTTCGTAGGTTTCATTCTTCTGGTGAATATAAATTATTTCTTATTCAGTTCATTTAAAGTTATTGCAGAAACGGTTTATATTGCTCTTGAACTGTTTTTGTTCATGCTCGTTTCGCCCATTTTAGACAGTCAATTAATTAATGGGGACGAATCAGAAGCAGGCTCAAAGAAGAAAAACTTGCCTAAATTTGAAATGGATAAATCTCTGACTGATAGTCAACCTGTAAAAGTTAGAGAGTTACTCGACACTAAAGAAGATAAAGAAAATCAGCAAACTGAAATAATTGCTCAATCTAATAGAAACATTGGTAATTTTAACGATGAAACGCCTCCGTTATTGGATAATAATAAAGAAGCTGAAAAAACTACTGCTACACCAATTTCGGGAATTAATACTGATACTGATATACCACCCGTAGAGGATATTGATAATAAAGAAATCGAAGAAGATTTGAAAATTGTTTCAACTCATGATGATAGCCAGGAAACTAATATCAATAAAAAAGAACCTATTGTAGAAACATCGATGACTCCCCCATCAGGAATGATAAGCAATTTGGGACGCTACCAAATAACAGGTAAGCTCGGTAAGGGTGCGATGGGGATTGTTTATAAAGGAATCGACCCTGCAATCGACAGACCATTAGCTCTTAAAACAATCAGACTCGACTTTATCGATGACCAATCTGAGATGGAAGATTTAAAAGAAAGACTGGGACGCGAAGCTCAGGCTGTCGGTAAATTATCACACCCAAACATCGTTACTATTTATGATGTCGGCTCAGAAGGCAGCTTACAATATATTGCTATGGAATATCTTGAAGGCCAAACATTGGAAGATATGATAAAGAAAAAAACCAAATTCAATTATCGTATCATCTCCCAAATCATAATTCAAATTTGCCGCGCTCTGGAATATGCACACTCTAAAAATATCGTTCATCGAGATATAAAACCGGCTAATATAATGATCCAAAATGACTACCAGGTCAAAGTTATGGATTTTGGCATTGCCAGAATTGACTCAAATTCAATGACCAAAACAGGAATCGCTATGGGTACCCCAAATTATATCTCTCCTGAACAATTACAGGGATTGGATATAGATAATCGTTCGGATATTTTCTCTTTAGGAGTATTGATGTATGAACTCTTATTGGGTAAACGACCCTTTAATGGTGAGAATATTACTTCGCTAATTTATTCTGTCCTAAATAAAGAACCGGAAAAACCATCGAATGTTAAACCTCAGATTCCCCTATTGTTCGATCATATTATTGAAAAATCTCTAAGAAAGAATCCTTCAGACAGATACCAATCCGCCTCGGAAGTTATATCTGATTTATCAGAATTCGTCGCGGCTTTTACAAAATAAATTTCATGTTACCAATAAAAAAACCGACCGCCTATGGCTGTCGGTTTTTTTTGCTTTCAATCAGTTTCAGGAGGGTCATTTTTTGAGGATAATATCTCTTCGGTTAATGAAAGAGCCACACCCGATAACATCACTTCGACACCTAATTGCGTAAAATCAGATGAAATTAATTCACGACTCAAAGCGGCATACAAATTAGCCGATGCTCCACGCTCAATTACTAATCCAGATAATCTATTTTCGGTTTCAGCAATAAATGTAACTTCGCCCAATTCTTCAGATATTACGTAACCGGTACAATTATGCAACTGCAAATGAGAATTTCCAGTGTAAACAACTATCAATGTCCCCCGCGTTTTGCCAAAACTTGTCTCAGGAAAAATCTCCAACACAAGCTCTCGCTTTTCATTATTATTAACAACTTTTAGACGGTATTGGTCTTTATGTAATGTGACTTTCTTACAACCAACACAAGCCGCAACTTTTTGAATATCTTCTTGTGTGAATTTCATTTCAAAAAATTTTAATTTCTATTTATCTTTCTTTTCATCAGATGCAGGTTTTGTAGGATCTATCTCATCGACAGAGTCTTTAAGCTCGGCAGTTGTATCTTTCATTGCTTTTTTAAACTCTTTGATTCCTTTTCCCATCCCCTGAGCAATTTCAGGCAGACGCTTTGCACCAAATAATAATAAAATAACTAAAAAAACTACTAAAAGTTCCCAGGGCCCCATGCCAAACATGTTTGCCTCCAATTTATTAATTTATTAAAAATACCACCATTTAAAATATACAACAACTAATAGAACAAACAAGACCGACATAAAATTAATTTTAATCATCAATCCAAAAGTAAGTGCTATTGCATAAAAATCTATTCTAAAAGTATTAACACCAATTTCTTTTGACATAGTAAACAAAGTTTTGGCGGCACTCGGCGGCAAATAAGTACCGATAGCTTCACCTATCAGACCACCTATCACAGCTCCCAAAATCAAAGAGGTGACAACAAAAATCACTTCACGTCTTTTCAATTTACACCCGCCGTTTTTTTAGAATTTAAAAACCTTTTTACCGATTCAAATACTTTAATTCCATCAGTAGAACCAAGAATATTTTCTACTGCTCGCTCAGGATGAGGCATCATACCCAACACATTCCCGTCTTCGTTAGTAATACCGGCAATATTATTCACAGACCCATTTGGATTAGCTTCTGTACTAAAAGTACCATCAGGCATACAATATTTAAACGCAATTTGACCGTTATCCTCAAGTTTTTTTATATCACCCTCAAAATTATAATAATTCCCTTCTCCGTGGGCGATAGGGATATTTAAAATATCTCCCTTTTCACAAACATTGGTATATGGGGAGTTATTATTTTCCACTCTTAGATTGACAAATTTACAATTAAATCTCAGATGTTTATTACGAATTAAAGCACCGGGCAACAAACCAGATTCGGTCAGAACCTGAAATCCATTGCATATGCCAATCACCAAGCCGCCTTCTCTGGCAAAAGAAATTACTTTATCCATTATAGGAGAAAATTTAGCAATAGAGCCGGCTCTAAGATAGTCACCATATGAAAAACCACCCGGTAATATGATTAAATCAGAATTTAATAAGTTATCTGATTTATGCCATAAAAATTCAACTTCTTCTTTAATCACAAACTTAACAGCGGCATAAGCATCATAATCACAGTTTGAGCCCGGAAATGTAACAATCCCAACCTTCATCAGATCTTCTCCACTTCAAATCTTTCAATGATAGGATTCACTAAAAGTTTAGAGCATACTTCTTTAACCCGACTATCTATATTTTTGGCATCACCTTTTACTTCAAGCTCAAAAAAATGACCCGTTTTAACTGACTCAAATTCATCATATCCCATTTGCCCTAAGGCTTTACGAATCGTAACTCCTTGCGGATCCAAAACGCCATCTTTTAATCGAACATAAACAACCACTTTATGGTTATTGTTCATCCTGGTTTTCCTTCCTATTCAAATTATCATCATTTAGGTCGGTAACTTTACCAACACCCTTAAAAAATAATCGATATAACTCTCTAATCATCCCATATAATATATATGATGCCATCAATGGAAACAATAAGAGTCTCGGTTGAAATATTACAAGTAAACCGGCAATAATTAGAGCAATAAGTTTTAATCTGCTTTGTTGAGTATCAAACTTTTCAGGGATAGTATCATATTGCACATGAGAAATCATTAAAAATGAGAATAAAATAATCATTGATACTAATAATTCACCATACTCAAGTTTTCCCCAAATATAATAACTTAAAATTATACCGGACACCAAAGCTATAGCCGCCATTGGAACCGGAAGACCCACAAAATCTTTTTTTTCATCCGTATCAGCAAACAGATTGAATCTTGCCAGTCGATAAACTGCTGACATAATATATACAACAGAAATTATCCAGCCCCATTTCCCTAATGAATTTAATTTAACTGAATAAACAATTACTGCAGGAGCAACGCCAAATGATAGAAAATCGGCAAGAGAATCAAGCTCAACTCCAAATTTTGATGTCCCTCCAGAAAAACGAGCAATCTTGCCATCAAGAGCATCTAAAAATGCCGCCAGAATAATAAACCAACAGGCAGTAGTAATATTCCCTTCAAAAGCAGAGAGAATCGCCAAAAAACCACAAACAACATTACCCATGGTAAAAGTCCCAGGGAATATTTCTCTATAGTTCGGTCGATTCTCTGGAGACTGATTTCTTAACATCATTTACTTCTTCTCCACTTAGGTAGCCGATAACTGTTTCGGAACCTTTCACTCTATCACCTTTTTTGACCCTTAATTGACTATTAACAGGCACAAAAAGTTCTGTTCTGGAACCAAACCTAATAATACCAAATCTTTTACCCGCAGTAACTTTTTGATTTTCATCAAGACGACAAACAATCCTGCGGGCAATAATTCCGGCAATCTGCTTGAAAACAATTTTTTTTCCTTCTGATGTTGTCATGCCAATTTCTGTCTGTTCATTTTCATCCGAAGCTTTATCTTCGAAAGCAGGGAAAAATTTTCCCGGATTATATTTCACATAATTAATTACGCCATCTGTAGGAATTCGGTTCACATGAACATCAAAAATAGATAAAAAAATTGAAACCTTTAATGCTTCACCACCTATAAATTCATTGTAAACAGTATCAACACCAACAATTTTTCCATCAGCAGGAGATATTAATATATTAGGTTTGTTTTCAAACTGCCGTTCTGGATCACGGAAGAAGTAGGTTGTAAATATAGTTAAAAGTCCAAAAATCAAACTTAGAATAAACAATCCCCGGCTATCCCATAAAGTTGACAGTAGTATTGAAATAACAGTAAGCACTGTTCCTGATAAAATAAATATGAGGCCTTCACGAGCTATCATTTGCCAAATACTCTCTTAAATATTTTGTTAACATTTTTCGTATAATAATCGAGGCTAAAACAATCGTCAATCTCTTTTGAAGACAAATAATGAGCTATTTCTCTATCATTTTTAACTAACTCTTTAAACGAACCTTTTCCATCAGCCGCTAACATTCCATTTTTTTGAACCATACGATATGCTTTATCCCTGGAACCTACCTTACCTGATAATCGTAATAAGAATCTCTGTGAAAAAACTATTCCGCCCCGAAAATATATATTTTCCAACATTCTTTTTTCATTTACGACTAATCCTTTCAAAAGTTCGATAAATTTTTGAAGAGAATAATCAATCAAAATTATTGAATCCGGAATAATAACTCTTTCCACCGAAGAATGAGCGATATCCCTTTCATGCCAAAGAATAATATTTTCCATAGCAGACAGAGAATAACCTCTCAAAAGACGGGCGATCCCAGAAATTCTCTCAGCGGTAATAGGGTTTCTTTTATGCGGCATTGCTGAAGACCCTTTTTGGCCTTTTGTAAATCCTTCCGCCATCTCATTGATTTCAGTTCGTTGCAAATTCCTGATTTCAGTTCCAAATTTTTCAAGCGATGACCCTAAAATAGCTATCGCCGTAATAAATTGGGCGTGCCTGTCACGCTGAATAACCTGCGTGGAAACTTCCGCCGGTTTAAGCCCTAATTTCTTGCATACAGTGTTTTCAATTTTAGGATCAAGATTAGCAAAATTACCAACCGCACCTGAAATTTTACCAACAGAAATTATTTTAGTCGCTTTATTAAAATTTTCACGGCATCGGCTTAGTTCCGTAAACCACATGGCAAATTTTAAACCAACAGTAGTTGGCTCGGCATGGACACCATGAGAACGGCCGATACAAGGCGTCATTTTGTTTTTGTTAGCCTGTCGTTTTATTAGAGTTAAAGCTAAACCAATTTTTTTATCAATAATTTCAGCGGCACGTTTCATCTGAAGTGATAAAGCTGTATCAAGCATATCCGATGATGTCATCCCGTAATGCAAGTAAGATGCTTCTTCCCCAACAAATTCAGACACCGATGTTAAAAAAGCAATAACATCATGATTGACTTCTTTTTCAATTTCATTAATGCGGTCAACACTGAAATCAGCTTTTTTCTCAATTACTTTAAATGCTTTTTCAGGAATAATTTCATATTTCGCCATAGCTCGTGCCGCTTCAACTTCCACCTCAAGCCATGTACGGAATTTATATTCTTCCGACCAAATTTTTCCCATTTCAGGGAGAGTATATCTTTCAATCATTATTTTTTAGGTGCCTTTTTATAGTCTTCTAAAAATTTATTCAATCCAATATCGGTCAAAGGATGTTTTATCAGTTTACTTATGACACCAAAAGGCATAGTTATGACATCAGCACCTATCAAAGCAGAATCTACAAGATGAATTGGGTGTCTGACCGAAGCAACCAGAACTTCAGTTTCAAACAAATAGTTATTGTAAATAGCAACTATCTGGTCAATCAATTCCATCCCATTTTGAGAGATATCATCTAATCGTCCAATAAAAGGAGAAACAAAAGATGCACCAGCTTTTGCAACTAATATTGCCTGTGAAGCTGAAAACACTAACGTAGCATTAGTATGAATACCTTCCGAGGACAATGATTTAATTGCTTTCAACCCTGGAAGAATTGTCGGAATTTTAACAACAATATTATCAGCTATTTTAGCCAACTCATGAGCCTCAGATATCATACCGTCATATTCGGTAGCTAAAACTTCCGCAGAAACAGGACCCTCTACTATTTTACAAATTTCTCCCAGAAGTTCACGATAGGGTGTTGTTTCTTTTGCGGCTAACGAAGGATTAGTTGTGACACCATCCAAAACACCCATTTCAGCCGCTGATTTAATTTCTTCTAAATTGGCGGTATCAATAAAAAATTTCATTATTGTTTCCTCAATATCCCACCTTAACAAGGTATAATCCCTGAGGCGGAGCTGTAAAAATTATTCGATCATTATTTTGGATATTCAAAATATTCTTAAACTTATCTAAAGTCAAGTTAAGCTTATTTTTATCCTGATTGACAAGAGCCAAATTGACCATTCCTCCAACTAAAGAGCGTACCATACTGTGTAAAAACCGATTTCCTCTGATTTCGTAAAATAATAAAGGACCATATTTAAACCACCTGCTAAACTCAATTTTACACCGGTTATCCTCTTTTAGTGAGCTAACCACACAAAAAGGGCTAAAGTCATGTTCACCAACTATAATTTTTGCGGCTTTTTGAAGCAAACTAAAATCAAGCTCGTATTCCAGTTCCCATCGAAATTTATTGTAAATAGCTGATTTTTGAGACCCAATTAAATATCTATAACGTCTGTAAACGGCATCAAAACGAGCATGAAATTCAAAATCTGCTTTTACTGAATCCAAAATCCTGATTCCTTCGGGTAAATAATAATTAATAGCATCTTTGAAGCGTTCCGGCTCAAGTTTGTGTTCAATCTTAAAATTAGCAACCTGCCCTAAAGCATGCACTCCGCTGTCAGTCCTTCCGGCACCAATCAAATCTACTTTAATCGAGGTTACCTTTTTGATTGCTTCGATAATCTCATCCTGGATTGTTTTTTGTTTCACCTGTGACTGCCATCCGGAAAAATTAGAACCGTCATACTCAATAATAATTTTAATATTTTTTTCTGTCATTAACCTGTTACCCAAAACAAAAATATTAGAGCCAAAAATGAAATTAAAGTAAACAAAATCTCACGGATACCAAACTTCATATTGCTATAATAAGTACGATTTTTGCTAATGCCATACCCACGAACAGCAATAGCATCGGCTAATTCATCGGCTCTGTTAATAGCCGCTAAAAAAACCGGAATCAGAATAAATGAAATTTTTTTAATCCTATCTTTAAATGATCCATGAAAAGTTAATCCTCGCATCATTTGAGCATTTTTGATAGTTGTAAATTCTTCGTACAAAACCGGAATAAATCTTATTGCTATAAATATGATAAGAGAAAATTCATAAATCGGGATTTTCAATTTTGATAGCGGTTTAAAAATTTTTGCAAATGATTCGGCGAGGTCTGATGGCGACGATGTTAATGTAATTAAAAATGCCACACTAATAAAAAGAACCATTCTCATGGAAAAAAACATAGCTTTCGAAACAGCATTTTCGGTGATGCTCCACCCCCAAATATTTATTAACTCAGCTGAATCCCCATTTGTAAATATCAAATGAAATAGAGAAGTAATAAAAACCATAATTATAATTGGAGTGAAATTTTTTCTGATAACATCAAATTTCACACCACTTATAATCAAACTACTAATCAACAAGACAAATGATATTACGTAAAAATAAATTGAATTTGTAATCAGAGATAGAATCAAGAGCAGAACAACTTGAATGATTTTTGCTCTTGCATCCAGCTTGTGTAAAAAACTATTTAAAGGACGATATTGCCCGAGTAATACCGTTGGATTTTGGTTCATACATAAGTATATTTAATATACCAGTCTGAGTCAATTTTGATTAAAGGTTTTTGTCGCTTTTTTTTATCAAAGGACATCCTTCACATTTATAACGCTGTTTTCTTCTCTTATATATGTGCCAGCCAAGATAAAAACAGGCTAATACAACAATAATTGAAATAACAAAGTATTGCCAAAATATAGACATTATACCCCCAGATATTTCATTGATTGAAAAACAATAAACGAGAATAAATATGCTAATACAGTCATATAAATAAAAGCTCCCACTGCATAACTTGTCTTTCCTGTTTCTGATCTAATAGTAACAAGAGTTGCCGCACATTGACAACTTAGAGCAAAAAATATCATTATTGACATAGCTACTGCAGGAGTAAATATCAGTTCTCCCTTTTTTTCCCCTTCTTCATATCTTGCTTGTTGCATCTTAGAAATAAGCGAAGCGGAATCTTCATCAGCATCCCCGCCCAAATTATAAATAGTTCCCAAAGTAGCAATTATCACTTCTCTTGCAGGAAAAGAAGCTAAAACCGCCATACTGATTTTCCAGTCCCATCCCAAAGGTTCGAATAATGGTTGTACAAATTTCCCCAAACGACTAAAATAGGAATTAGACAGATTTTCCGATGCTTTATTATTTTCAATCTGAGCCATATTTGAATTATGTTGCAAAACCAAGCTTCTTTTATCCAGCAAAGTATTGTAAACCAGATTTCTAATTGAATCAGCAGAATTTTCATTACGATATTGAATAACTGCATCATCAGAATCAAGGGCTGATATATCATTATTGGTTTGTGTAAACCATTGATTAAGATTAGGATAATTTGTTATAATTGCCTCATTTATCGTATTCAGTTTTTCATATTTATTTTCAAAATTTATATTTTCAAGAGTAGTTAAATTTTCATATTTATTATTTATAGATTCAGAACGCGGAAAATAGCCTAAAGCCCAAATAATAATAGTTATAGCTAATATTACTGTACCTGCTCTGATTATAAACATTTTTACCCGATTAATAACCAACATAAATGTTGCTTTAAAAGTTGGCACTTTATACGAAGGCATCTCCATCATAAAAGTGCTTCTCTCTGCTTTTAACATCGTTTTTTTTAAGATAAAAGCAACAACGACAGCTACAATCAAACCCAAAACATATATTCCGGATAATACCAACCCTTGCAAATTTATAATCCCGAAAATAGGTTTATATGGAACAAAGCCAGCAATCATAATGGTATATATTGGCAAACGAGCAGAACAAGACATCAAAGGTGCCACCAAAATTGTAATTATCCTCTGTTTTCTGTCTTCGATAGTTCTCGTAGCCATAATCCCTGGAACAGCACAAGCATACGATGACAACAAAGGGATAAATGATTTACCCGAAAGACCACACCAGCGAAACATCCGATCAACCAAAAAGGCGGCTCGGGACATATAACCAGAATCTTCTAAAATAGAGATAAATAAAAATAGGATAATTATCTGAGGAATAAAAATAAGAACAGAGCCAACGCCGCCAATCACACCATTAACCAATAAAGATTGTAATGGACCAGGAGTCATTATCGATTCCACATAACCAGACAAATTAATAAATAAACTATCAACAAAATTAATAAATGGAACTGCCCAACTAAAGATTGATTGAAAAATAAAAATCATCATGACTATAAATAATATTGGACCAATAATCGGATTTAAAATCAACATATCGAATATTTCAGATTTACTTCGATACCCTTCATTTTCTTTTTTAGCCACTGATTTTCTTATTTCAGTAGCCCTATCAGTAAGAGTCCCTACCTCAGCTTTTGTAAGATATCCATATTTATCTTTAATTTTTTTACGTCCACTTTCAATTATATCTTTAATTGAATCAGACCTATAATCCTGCAAAAATTCCCGCTCAGCCGGACCGTCAACATCGAAGATAACCCTTAATAATTCAGCTCTTGTTCTCGTTCTTATCCCTTCATTCGTTCCGGTTCCGGTTCCGGTTCCTGCTCTTCCTCTTGCTCTCGTTCTCGTTCTTGTTCTCGACCCTGTTTCTGTTTCTGTTCTACTGGAACTATTATGATTCAGCTTATTAATTAAATCTTCGACCTCATCGCCAAACTTAGGAACATTAGAAACGGTATCCGATTCAACCAGTTCACTTATAGTCTGTTTTAATTGTGGGATGCCTCTCCCCTGATTCCCAACTACAGGGATTACAGAAACACCTCCTAATTGTTTGGAAAATTTATCAAAATCAATTTTAATACCTTTTTTATCAGACAAATCTATCATATTAAGAACAACTAAAACCGGAACTCCAATTTGAATGACTTGCTGTAAAAGATAAAGTGAACGGTCAAGACTGGTAGCCTCCAAAACACAAACTATCGCATCAGGAAGCCTTTCCCCTTCAATAGCCCCATACAAAGAAGCCGCCGCTATATATTCATCGGGAGAAAAAGCCGCCAGAGAGTATGTACCAGGAATATCTACAATTGTAATATTATTTTTATTGTCAGGAGATGATAATTTACCGGAAACTCTTTCTACCGTTACGCCGGGATAATTACCTACTTTTTGGGAAAGACCAGTAAGAGCATTAAAGATTGTAGTTTTACCGCAATTTGGATTTCCGCATACAGCTACTAACTTATTTGAAATTGCAGCCCCTCTATCAATAGCTTTACTCATCGTACAATACTAATTCAGTTAATTTTCTACTTCAACTTTCACTAAAGATGCTTCAGCATTTCTCAAAGACAAATAACTGCCTTCTATTTGCACAACAAGGGGATCCCGAAGAGGTGCTTTTCGGATATATTTAACATAACGCCCTGGAACCATACCTAATTCCATCAAACGACGAATAATTGGGCTATCACTATCCTCGAATTCAACAACTTTTCCTTTTTGACCCGGCAACATTTTATCAAGAGGAGTCATTCTGTTGTTATCCTTATATAAAGAAATTTATATTCATCAATTTTCATTGTTAACATTATCCTTAACAATATTATTTTCATCTTCAAAACTGATAGCACCATCTTTTTCTAACGATTGACATTTTTCACAATAACCTAACACTTCAACGTTAAAACTCTTATTGGCAAAATTATAATCTTTAGCAGTCTGGGATAAAAGCCCAATTATCTGATCTGCATTGAATTCTATTAGCTCCTTACAATGCAAACAGAAAAGATGGCCATGAGGAACTTTTGATAAACGGTCAAATCTGGTAATGCCATCGCCGATATTAACTTCCTGAGCTAAACCAACCTGACAAATAAGTTTTAAATTTCTCCAGACAGTGCTGTAACCTATTGACCTGTCTTTTCCCTTGACGATTTCATACAGCTCTTCAACAGAACAATGCTTATCCATCTCAAAAAATGAACGGAATATTAACTCCCGCTGGGGAGTCATCTTAAAACCTCTTGTTTTCAAAAATTCTCTCATAATCAATCTCGTTACATAATTCTAAATGAAAACGATTATCATTTTCATATATAATGTAAAATATCGGAAAGTCAAGCGGAAACTGAAACATTAATAGGATTATTTATTATATTTGTAAGTTATTGTGCTACAACAGAAAAAGTCGCCGGATTGGCGACTTTTCTGACTGAGGGGAGGGTAGGATTGAAAGTTATTTTATTAGTATCATCTTTTTTGTATCTGATTGAAATTCATGAATTATTCGGTATAAATATACACCCGATGACACTTTTACCCCTTTTTCATTAGTGCCATCCCATTCAATATTATAATTTCCGGTTTTTAAATATTTGTCAACTAAAGTAACCACCTTCTGCCCGAGCATGTTATAAACACTTAGATTTGTATTTGTCTTAGAGCTTGATTCATTTGTAATACTAAAGGAAATTGATGTTGAAGGATTAAACGGGTTGGGGTAATTTTGACAAAGTTTAAAAGTTTTGGGGATATTATTATCTACAAATTCATCTTCAACATCGGTTACATAACCAACTCCGAAGAAATCTATAACTCGTTTAATCAACGAATCCACCGGCTGAAAACTTTGATTGTCATTATCAATATATTCCAACGG